>NZ_DDOI01000022.1:17931-18126 GCF_002341575.1 Marinobacter sp. UBA2498
AACTGGTCCAGCAGGTAGCCGTTGGCGCCATGAACCTCAACACCGTCAAAGCCGGCGCGCTTGGCATTCTCGGCGGCGGTGCGGAAACCGTCGATGATGGCCGGGATTTCGTTGTCAGCCAGTGCGCGGGGAACCGTGTAGGACTTCTTGCCTTCCGGTGTGTGCACTTCATCGCTGGTGATGGCAATGGCGCTG
>NZ_DDOI01000022.1:18257-18542 GCF_002341575.1 Marinobacter sp. UBA2498
TGATGGCAATGGCGCTGGGCGCTACCGGATCCTTCCCGTTGTTTAACACCGGGTGACAGGCGCGGCCGCCGTGCCAGATCTGCAGATAAATCTTGCCACCTTTAGCGTGTACCGCATCACTGACTTTCTTCCAGCCTTCAACTTGCGCCTCGGAATAGATGCCAGGCTCGCGCCAGAAGGCTGAATTGCCTTCGATGGCCATGGTCGCCTCGGCGATGATCAGGCCGGCAGACGCACGCTGAGCGTAATACTCAACCATCATGTCCGTGGGAACGTGATCAGCGT
>NZ_DDOI01000010.1:0-9353 GCF_002341575.1 Marinobacter sp. UBA2498
ATACCCGCGGTGAAGAAGTCAGCCGCCCGGCAGACGATGTGATCGCCGAAGTGGCCCACCTCGCCAGCCAGGGTGTTCGCGAGGTTAACCTGCTGGGCCAGAACGTGAATGCCTACCGTGGCGAAACCCACGACGGCGACAACATGGACCTGGCGGAGCTGATCGAGCTGATCGCAACCATTGATGGCATCGACCGGATCCGGTACACCACATCGCACCCGGTGGAGTTCTCTGATGCTCTCATTGAGGTCTATGAGCGCGTTCCGGAGCTGGTCAGCCATCTGCACCTGCCAGTTCAGAGCGGTTCCGACCGTATTCTGGCGGCCATGAAGCGCGGCCATACAGCCCTGGAGTACAAATCCAAACTCCGCCGCCTTCGCAAGATCCGCCCGGACATCAGCTTTTCGTCCGACTTCATCATCGGCTTCCCGGGCGAAACCGAGAAGGACTTTGAAGACACCATGAAGCTGATCAACGACATCGGCTTCGACATGTCCTTCAGCTTCGTTTACAGCGCACGGCCCGGCACGCCGGCATCAGATCTGCCGGACGATACGCCGATGGACATCAAGAAACAGCGGCTGAGCATCCTGCAGGATCGCCTGAACCAGAACGTGATGGACATCAGCCGCAAGATGGTGGGTTCTACTCAGCGGATTCTGGTGACTGGCTTGTCCAAGAAAGACCCTGGTGAGTATGCGGGGCGTACCGAGAACAACCGGATTGTGAATTTCCGGCATGAGAATCCGGAGGTTGTTGGGCACTTTATTGATGTCGATATTGTGGAGGCCTATCCCAACTCACTTCGCGGTGTGCCCGTGAATTCGGAGTTTTACTAAAGCTCGGATCCTATTCGTCTTGGGTTTGGAGTTTGGCGAGTGGTGGGGCTCCCCTCCCAAAAACCGCTACGAGCACCCGCAAGCGGGTCCAGCCAGCAATCGTAGATTGCTGTCGCTCCGCGGCACGCGAAGCTTCGCTTCTAAAGCGTTTGCTCCGCCCATGTGCGCTTGGCGTCGGCCATCCTTGGCCGCCGACATTTTTGGGAGGGGAGCCCCACCACTCTCCGTAGGCCCCAGAGCCGTCTGCCCAGTTTATGCTCCGCATTCGTAGGTTGGATTGGACGAATTCGTAATCGAGCAACATGCCTGTAACGAAGAAACCAGTCGGATTACGCCTCCAGCTACTCCGATCTACTTGTTTTTTAGCATTCGGGCCTGCACATAGAATGATCAGGGCGAGGGCCGGAAGGTGTTTCCAAAAACGTGGAGCGCCAGGGATGGCGCGACCGAGCCCTACAGGGACGTATTTACGGGCGCTTTTTGGAAACACCTTCCGGCCCTTGCCCGTTTCACCAACATCAGATACTCGTTCTCCCAAACCAAAACGGAGCACTTTTGAACGCCAACGATCACAGACAATTTGACCTGCACCCGGTGGACCAGCGCCGGCTGGCGACGCTTTGTGGCCAGTTTGATGAAAACCTGAAGATGATTGAAAAACGCCTGCACGTGAAAGTCGGCAGGCGCGGCCATCATTTCCGAGTTGAGGGTGAGACCGAGCATGTGGCGGCGGCCGTTGAGGTTATCCGGCATCTTTATCGGGAAACCGAGGCTACCGATGACCTTCCTCCGGATACCGTGCATCTGTTTATCCGGGAAACCGGTTTTGAACGCCTGCCCGAAGACGTGCCCTACGATGGCGCTGTGACGGTCATCAAGACCCCCAAGCTTCAGGCCAAGCCGAGGGGCGCGAATCAGCAGAAGTATGTGCACAATATCCGCACCCACGATATCAACTTCGGGATTGGGCCGGCGGGTACCGGCAAGACCTGGTTGGCGGTGGCCTGTGCCGTTGAAGCACTGAAAGACGAGCAGGTGAAGCGGATTTTGCTGGTTCGGCCCGCGGTCGAGGCCGGCGAGAAGCTTGGTTTTCTTCCCGGCGATCTCGCACAAAAGGTCGACCCATACCTGCGTCCGCTGTATGACGCTCTCTATGAAATGCTTGGGTTTGACCAGGTTACCCGGCTGATTGAGAAAAGCGTGATCGAGATTGCGCCGCTGGCGTTCATGCGCGGCCGGACGCTGAACAACTCATTCATCATTCTGGACGAAAGCCAGAACACCACCCGGGAGCAGATGAAGATGTTTCTGACCCGGATCGGCTTTGGCTCCACGGCTGTGATTACCGGCGACACCACTCAGGTAGACCTGCCACGGGGTCAGAATTCGGGGCTTATTCACGCTGCCGGGGTTCTGAGCAAGGTATCAGGTATTGGGTTCACACGGTTCGAAGCAAAGGACGTTGTTCGGCACCCGCTGGTACAGCGGATTGTTGAAGCCTACGATTCCTTTGACGACGGGAGTGCGACGGGCCAGTGAATAAGCTGACTGTGGATTTTCAGCAGGTTTTTGAGGCGCCAGGAATACCTTCGGAGACGCAGGTTCAAAAATGGGCGCAACTTGCCTGGCAGGGCGAGGATCCGTCCGAGGTGACGGTCCGTATTGTCGGAACCGAAGAAAGCCAGGCCCTGAATCATCAGTACCGTGGGCGGGACTACGCGACCAACGTGTTGTCCTTCCCATTTGAGGCGCCAGCCGGTATAACGGTGCCATTGGCCGGAGATCTGGTGATTTGTGCACCGGTTGTCGAGAAAGAGGCCATGGAACAGGAAAAAACCCTGGTCGCCCACTGGGCGCACATGGTGGTGCACGGCATGTTGCATCTCCAGGGTTTTGATCATATTGAAGACGAAGATGCCGAGGTCATGGAAGCCCTCGAAGTCCGACTGCTTGCGCAGCTCGGATTCGGCAATCCCTACGAAGCAGAGGAAACGGAACAAGACTCATGAGCGACGATCAGTCGAGTCGCAGTCAGGGCGGCAAGTCCTGGCTGGAACGTATATCCCAGGCCTTCTCCAGCGGGCCTGAGTCCGTTGAGGACGTGCTGGAAATCCTTCGGGACGCCGAGTCCCAGAACATCATCGATGTTGATGCCATGAGCATCATCGAAGGTGCCATGCAGGTGATCGACATGCGGGTGGATGAGATCATGATTCCCCGCTCCCAGATGGTCACCGTAAAGGCATCCCAGGAGCCCAAGGAGTTCCTGGGCGAAATCATGGATTCTGCACACAGCCGGTTCCCGGTCATCGGGGACAGCCAGGACGACGTGATTGGCGTTCTTCTGGCCAAGGATCTGCTTCCCCTGGCTCTGAACAACGACCTCAACTGGAATCGTATCCGGGAAATTCTGCGCCCGCCCACTTTCGTACCCGAGAGCAAGCGTCTGAACCAGTTGCTCAAGGAATTCAAGGAAAACCGTAACCACATGGCGATTGTGGTCGACGAATACGGTGGTACGGCCGGCCTGATCACCATTGAAGACGTGCTGGAACAGATTGTGGGCGAAATCGAAGATGAGCATGATTTTGATGAAGAGACCCACATCAAGGCCCGGGGCGATGGCAGCTATGCCGTAAAAGCGGTAACACCCATTGATGATTTTAATGAATTCTTCGAGACCGAACTGGACGAAGAGGAATTCGACACCATCGGTGGCGTGGTTCTCAAGGAATTCGGACACCTGCCCAGACGGGGCGAATCGGTTGAATTCGGCGGTTTGCGCTTTACCATTGCCAACGCCGATAACCGTGTAATCCGTCTGCTGCAGGTAACCCGAAGTGAACAGTGACGCGAAAAATACCAGAGCGCTGAAGACCCCGCTTTCCTCAAACGCATTACTTGGCGCAGCAGCCCTTCTGGTTGCCGGCGCCATGCAAACCCTGACCTTTTCACCGTTCAACCTCTGGTGGCTGGGACCGGTTTCAGTCCTTCTTATTCTCCTCGTGACGGTTCCGCTGGCTCCAGAGAAGCTCTTCCGGGCCGGTTGGCTTACTGGCCTGGGGCTGTTCGGCAGCGGCGCCAGCTGGGTCTACGTCAGTATCAGCGAACACGGTAATACCGCCATTCCGATTGCCGTTTTGTTGACGGTTCTCTTTGTTGCAGGCCTGGCGCTGTTCCACGGCCTGGCCTTCTGGTTCTGGGGCAAACTGGCCAAGGACAGCCCGGCCCGGCGCCTGATCCTGTTTCCGGCCATCTGGATCCTGGGCGACTGGCTCCGGGGCTGGCTGCTCACCGGCTTTCCCTGGCTGTATCTGGGCACCGCGCACACTGACGGCCCACTGGCCGGGCTGGCACCTCTGACCGGCGTGCATGGCATCACGTTCTGGATTGCTGCGACCGGTGCCGCACTTTACGGCGGCTGGTGGCTGCTGAAGCGCCCCAAACCGGTGGCTGCGGGCGTTACCCTCTTTGTTGCCCTGATTCCCTGGCTGGTTGCCCCGGCCATGAACCGTGTCGAGTGGACGGAGCTAAACGAGGAGCCTACCTCGTTTGCCGCCATGCAGGGCAATATTCCCCAGCAGATCAAGTGGGACCCGGAGTTCCTGAAGGACCAGATCGTCACCTATCTGGGGATGACCGAAGACCATTGGGACACGGATCTGATCCTCTGGCCGGAAACCGCCATTCCCATTCCCCAGGATCAGGCTGGCAAGATCATCGATCACATCAGTGCAGAGCTGGGCGACAACAGCACCCTGATTACCGGCATACCCTGGTACGGATTCAGTGACCGAATTGAAGATTTCACGTTTCACAACAGCATCATGGCCATCGGCAACGGCGAGGGCATCTACCACAAGCAGAAGCTGGTGCCTTTCGGGGAGTACGTGCCACTGCAGAGCGTGTTGCGGGGGCTGATTGGTTTCTTCGATTTGCCCATGAGCGATTTCAGCCGGGGACCGGAGTGGCAGGATCCGCTCAAGGCCAATGGCGTCAATGTGATGCCCTTCATCTGCTATGAAGTCGCCTATCCGGATTTTGTTGCCTTTAATGCCCGGGGCGCGGGCCTGCTGCTCACGATCAGCAACGATGGCTGGTTCGGCGATTCCATTGGGCCGTTACAGCATCTGCAGATTGCCAGAATGCGGGCACTGGAAACCGGTCGCTACATGCTCCGGGGCACCAACAACGGCGTGACTGCGATCATCAATAACCGGGGCGAACTGACCGAAACCATCCCCCAGTTCGAGCGCGCCACCCTGACCGGCGAGGTGTTCACCGCCACGGGCAGCACGCCTTACATGCAGACTGGCTCCTGGCCGGTCCTGACCCTCGCAGTTATTCTCATCGTGTTTGTCCGGGAGCGGATTATTCCTCCTGTTTCGGCCAGCGGCTCGTAACCCGCTCGTAGTAGTGGGAGCCGCAGGCTTCACAGGGTTCCAGATGGCTGGTGGCTGTCAGACACCGCATGTGCCCGCAGTTCAGGCACTGGAACATACCAGCGGTGGCCACCTCGCCCGAGATGTACTGGCCCACTTCGTTGTTTTCCAGTTTCTGTTTGAGCTCCAGAAAGTCGACAACGGTTTTATCAGCAACCGAGAACAGGCTATCCGCCAGCTGGTGTTCCAGCAGGGCGATATCAAGCTGCAACCATTCACTCAGGCCTTCGCCGGTCTCTTCCACGAAGTGCAGAAGGTGCTCGAGATCTCTCTGGAGGTATTCGCCGAGCAGGGCCGCTTCATCTCTGGTCATTTCCTCCAGCTCGTACTCGAACTCCACCGCCCTCTGGACTTCTTCCTCAAGGTTCTGGAGCGATGTTTCCTCCAGGTCATGGAGACGCGTTTTTACCCGCTCCAGCATACGGTCGTAAACTTCCAGTGCCTTGCCTGAGAGATGACTTCTTTCTGGTTGTGTCATGTTGACTCCTTGATACCGCAAATCTGGGTGCAAGAGCCGGACTGCGCCCTCTCTTTCCGGGACACGCTGTGAATACATCCCTGTACGCTTGACTGCAGCATCCATGCTGCAGACAGTCCCGGAAAGAGAGGTCGAAGCCCGTCTCCCAAACCTTGGGAAAACACCTGCCGACTCCACTGCTTATGCCTGGGGCGCTGGCGGCGATGACTCCCCGGGACTGTGAGCAGCATGGATGCTGCGATCAAGCCTACACGGACGTATTCACGGCGTGTCCCGGGGAGTCATCGCCGCCAGCGCTACCCCCATATCAGCAAGTCTGGCACAAGAACAGAAAATTGGCAGACTACCTGTAAAGGCTAGTGTGCGTTAGAATGTCCGGCTCGCTCCAGACGTGATTTTTGATACAGGCTTTTATTTTTCCACACAAGGTAATTTCGGTAATGGCAGGAATGGACGAGCAATACAATCCCCGTGACGTAGAACAGAATGCCCGTGATTTCTGGGAAGAGAACAAGACCTTTATGGTCAAGGAAGAGCCGGGCAAGCCCAAGTACTACTGCCTGTCCATGTTCCCCTACCCCAGTGGCAAGCTGCACATGGGGCATGTCCGTAACTACACCATCGGCGATGTGATTTCCCGCTATCAGCGCATGCAGGGCAAGAACGTGATGCAGCCCATGGGCTGGGACGCATTTGGTCTGCCCGCCGAGAACGCCGCCATTGCCAACAAGACCGCGCCGGCCAAGTGGACCTACGCCAACATCGAATATATGAAGAACCAGCTCAAGCAGTTGGGCTTTGGTTACGACTGGAACCGGGAGCTGGCTACCTGCAAGCCGGATTATTACCGTTGGGAGCAGTGGTTCTTCGCACGCCTTTACGAAAAGGGGCTGGTGTACAAGAAGATGTCCACGGTGAACTGGGACCCGGTAGATCAGACGGTTCTGGCCAACGAGCAGGTTGTGGATGGCCGGGGCTGGCGTTCCGGGGCCCTGGTGGAACAGAAGAAGATTCCCCAGTGGTTTATCCGCATTACCGATTACGCCGAAGAGCTGCTGAACGATCTGGACCAGCTGGAAGACTGGCCTGAGCAGGTCAAGACCATGCAGCGCAACTGGATCGGCAAGTCTGAAGGTACCGAGCTGACCTTCCCGCTGAAAGACCGGGACAGTGGCCTGACCGTTTACACCACGCGCCCCGACACCCTGATGGGGGTGAGCTACATGGCCGTGGCCGCAGAGCATCCGCTGGCGAAAGAGGCGGCGGAGCGCCATCGGGACGTGGCTGAGTTTGTCGAGGAGTGCCGAAACAGCAAGACCGCGGAGGCCGAGCTGGCCACCATGGAAAAGCGCGGCATCGACACCGGTTTCAAGGCAATTCACCCGCTGACCCAGGAAGAGATCCCGATTTGGGTCGCCAACTTCGTGCTGACTGACTACGGCACCGGTGCCCTGATGGCCGTTCCGGGCCACGACGAGCGGGACCATGAGTTTGCCCGCAAATACAAGCTGCCCATCAAGCAGGTTATTGCTGCCCGCGATGGCCGCGAGATTGATGTGCAGGAAGAAGCGTTTACCGAAAAAGGCACGCTGGTGTCTTCTGGCAAATACAGCGGCCTGACCAGCGAGGAAGCCTTCGACGAGATTGCCAGCTACCTGGAAGAACAGAATATCGGCAAGCGCACCGTCAACTACCGCCTGCGCGACTGGGGCCTGTCGCGGCAGCGCTACTGGGGCTGTCCGATTCCGATGATCCATTGCGCAAAATGCGGCACGGTGGCGGAGAGGGAAGAAAACCTCCCCGTCAAGCTCCCCGATGACGTGACCTTTGATAAACCTGGCAACCCGCTCGATCATCATCCGACATGGAAACATGTCAAATGCCCCGAATGCGGCGGTGATGCGACGCGCGAGACCGACACGATGGATACCTTCGTCGACAGTTCCTGGTATTTCGCGCGCTTCTGCTCCCCCCGCGCCGATCTGCCGGTGGAGCGGGACAAGGTGGATTACTGGCTGCCTGTCGATCAGTATATCGGCGGCATTGAGCATGCGATCCTGCATCTGCTCTATTCCCGCTTCTATTCCCGCGCCATGATGCAGACCGGCTGGTCGCATGTGGCGGAACCCTTCGCCGGGCTGTTCACGCAAGGAATGGTCACCCATGAGACCTATAAATCGGCCAGCGGCGACTGGCTGCTGCCGGATGAGGTTGGCCAGAATGACGCAGGCAAGCTGGTGGAGCTCGCAACCGGCAAGCCCGTCACCGTCGGCGGGGTCGAAAAAATGTCGAAATCGAAGAAGAACGTCGTTGATCCCGGCGCGATTATCGAAAAATTCGGCGCCGACGCCGCGCGCTGGTATGTCCTGTCCGACAGCCCGCCGGACCGCGACATGGAATGGACCGATGCGGGCGCCACCGGCGCCTGGCGGTTCAAGCAACGGCTTTACCGCTATATCACTGAAAATGTCGACGCCATCGCCCCCATTGGCACAGCGGAACCCGGCGAATTTTCCGATGCGGCGAAGAAGCTGCGCAAGATCGCCCATAAAACGGTGTTGCAGGTTACAGAAAATATTGAAAACCTGCATTTCAATAACGCCATCGCCCGCATCTATGAGTTCATGAACGCCCTGGGCGAAGTGAAGTTCAGCGACGCGGCGGATATCAAATGGGCGCTGCGTGAAAGCATGGAAATGATCGTCAAGCTGGTCGGCCCGATGATGCCGCATCTGGCGGAAGAGCTGTGGCAAATGCTGGGCCATGACACCATATTGGTGGAAACCCGCTGGCCCGAAGCCGACCCCTCCCTCATTGTGGAAGACAGGGTCACCCTCGCCGTTCAGGTCAAAGGCAAGCTGCGCGGCACCATAGAGGTGGCGGTTGACGAGACGAAAGAAAAGATCGAAGAAATTGCACTGGCGCAGAAAACGGTCCAGAATGCGATTGGCGATGCCGCCATTCGCAAAATCATCATCGTGCCAAACCGGATCGTCAATGTCGTTATTTAGGGTCAGCCTTGTTTTTCTTATCTTAAGCCTGCTGTCGGCCTGCGGGTTCCAGCCGCTGTATGGCAGCGCCACGCGCAATGCCAATGTGCAGGAAAAGCTGGCGCTCACCTATATCGAACCGATCCGCGGCCGCACCGGCCAGACCTTGCGCAACGAGCTGCTGGATCTCGCCAATCCGTATGGCACTCCCGCAAAGCCGTCCTATCGTCTGAGTATCCGGATCGAGGAAATGTCCGAAGGTCTCGCCATTCAGAGCGATGACACCACGACCCGTTATAATATGCGGCTCAACAGTCATTTCGACCTTGTTGATCTCAAGACGAAACAGGTCATCTATTCCGGATCAACGCAGAATCTGGCCGCCTATAACGTGGTGGAATCGGAGTTTGCCAATCTGTCCGCTGGCAACAACGCCCGGCGGCGCGCCGCGCTGGTGGCGGCTGAGCAGATAAACCAGCAGCTGTCGGTTTTCTTCTCGGGGCGCTGATCCGGTGGAGATGAGCAGCAGCCGATTCCCCGCCTATCTCAAAGCCCGCGACGCGACACATCGGGTTTTCCTGTTTTTCGGGCCCGATGAAGGGCT
>NZ_DDOI01000010.1:9572-9757 GCF_002341575.1 Marinobacter sp. UBA2498
CGCCCTTTGCCTCTCCGTCCTGGACAGTCTGGATGACCCTTTCCGCTATAGCGAGCTGGAGGCCGCCGATATCGCGGCCGATCCGGCCCGGATGATGGATGAAGCCACCGCCCTTTCCATGATGGGGGGCGAGCGGGTGGTGCGTCTGCGCGGCGCGAACGCCAACTCAAAAAGCTATATCGAAC
>NZ_DDOI01000019.1:0-10468 GCF_002341575.1 Marinobacter sp. UBA2498
CTTAACCGTTGGCCAGTGGGTCAGGCGGCGGATTTTAACAGGTGCGGTGTGGCGCTCCAAATGTATATTGCTTTTCCGAAATCCGGGGCCGCTACTCACACCTTGGGGCATGGTGTATCCTATGCGCCATTCATGCGAATTGCAGGGTGTTTCATGTCAGTATCAGGGCAAAAGCCGGCACACAGGTCTGTATCCGGGGCGTGGGTAGTTGCGATGTTCACCATTCTGCTGGCTGGGTTTTCCGCCCAGGCGACTGCGGTGACGGTTTCCGGTCTCTATTCGGTAAAGGTGCCAGTGGAAGGGTCCTCGCCGGGTCAACTCGCCCAGGGCTATGCAGACGGGCTGAGCCAGGTACTGGTAAGGGTTTCCGGTACCCGAGACGTACTGGCGATGGAGGGCGTTGAAGCCCTGCTGTCCGATGCCGAGTCGTTACTTCTTTCCTATCAGGTTGCCCGTGGCGAGTCCGGCCAGAGTGTTCTGAGCATGTCCTTCGGAGCGGTTGGCGTGAATCGCGCGCTGGCTGCAATTGATGCGCCGGTGTGGGGTGCCAACAGACCGCTCACGCTGGCCTGGATTGCTGCCGAGGATCGTGGCTCGAGAACACTCGTAACACGGCCCGGGGCCGGCTCTGGTCAGGAAGACGCAGGAGCCTGGAGGGCTGCGTTCGATGAGGCGGCCAGAAAGCGTGGCTTGCCCGTGGCGCTGCCCCCGTCAGATTTCAGCTCTGACCGCGAATTGCTCTCGGATATCTGGGGGCAGTTTATTGGTCGGGTGAAGTCTGCATCCGGGAATCTGGACCATGATGTGCTCGCTTTGGTGCGGGTCAGCCGTGCTGGCGGGCAATGGCGTGCCGGCTGGGTCTTCGATGGTATGGCCATGAATGCCGGGGAAGAGTCGGTAACCGCCGATACCCCGGAAGCGCTGGCGGAGGCGACGATAAACCGCTGGGCGGAGCTATACGCCAGCCGATACGCGGTTGCTGCATCGGAAGTGGGCGATTCGCCCCAGGTGGACATTGTGCTGCGTGGCGTTACGTCGCTTGAAGACTATGCCGGCGCCAATAAGGTGCTGGAAGGACTGACCCCCGTGGTTAGCGTTGGTGCCCATCGGGTACGGGACGAGCAACTGACCCTGCGGGTGGCTTTCTCCGGTGAGCTGGACCAGCTGCGGGAGTACATCGCCCTGGATCCGCGCTTCGTTCCAATGGAGGCCGACGTTCCGGCAGAACCTCCGGTTACCGCCCGCACAGCAGAGGACCAGGTGGCGTCGTCTGGGCCGAACCCGCAAGAGGCGCTCGAGAGCGAGGTATCGCAGCCGGCTGGCCCGGATCAGCAAACCTCTGCGGAGGCGTCTGAAGAGACTGCCCTGTTTACCTATCAGCCGGTGCCCGTCGATGAGGAAGATGCCAGGGAGGCGTTCGAATCCCTGTACCAGGTTCTGTATTATCGTTGGCAACCGTCTTCTGTCATCGGGAGCGATGGCGGCGAATAAGGTGTAACCGGAGGGAGTCTTTTGAATTTGCACCGCTGGCGCTGGATTCCCAATGCCCTGACGTTCCTGCGCATTCTTCTGATCGCTCCCTTCGCGGGAGCGTTACTGATCGGAGATTATCGCCGAGCGTTGCTGATATTCTTTCTGGCCGCCGGCACAGACGCGGTTGACGGTTTCCTTGCCCGCCATTTCAATTGGCGTTCCAGGCTTGGTGCAATTGCAGATCCTCTCGCCGACAAGGCCTTGTTGATCACCGCGTACCTGATGCTTACTCTCACCGCCGTTCTGCCCGTATGGCTGTTTCTGCTGGTGTTGGGGCGTGATCTGCTGATTGTGGTCGGCGCTCTGGCCTACCACTACAAGGTTGGTCGATACGATATGGAGCCCAGCATTCCCGGCAAGATCAATACGTTTATCCAGATTCTTGTAGCCCTGGCCATCATCGTGCTTCTGGCGGACCTGCCGATGCAGCCCTGGGTGGTGGATGCCGGCATTATCCTGGTGGCTGTTTTCACCGTGTTCAGCGGGGGGCATTACCTGTTTGTGTGGGGCTTGCGGGCCTGGAGGGCTACCCGGCCATGACCGCATCCCAGTTGGTGCTCGGGGTCAAGCTGCGTGACGACGCCCGATTCGACAATTTCCATGGCGACCGGAACACGAGCGCAGCCCAGCGTCTTGAAAGCGTCTGTCAGCAACCTGATGATATGCCTGTCGTTGTTCTGTGCGGTGATGCCGATACCGGCAAGAGCCATCTTCTACAGGCAGTGTGCCACCTGGGCGAAAAGCAGGGCAGGGCAGCGGTGTGTATCAGCATCGCAGAGCTAGAGCCTTTTGGTCCCGATGCCTTGTCGGGGCTTGAGACCCATGAGATCGTCTGTCTTGACGATGTCGACCGCATCGCAGGCCAGCGGGTCTGGGAAGAGGCCATTTTTCATCTCTATAACCGGATTCTCGATCGAGGCGGCCTCTTGCTGGTGAGTCTGGCCGATTTGCCGGCCAGTTTGCCCTTTGAGTTGCCGGATCTGGTCTCCAGATTCAGTCACGGGCTGATCATCCAGTTGGGTATTTACCGGGATGAGGATCGCCTGACCATTCTCAGGGCCCGTGCCGAGAAACGTGGCCTGGTGATGGCGGATGATGTGGCCAGCTATATAATGCGCCGGGCGCCCCGAAGGCTCGGTGATTTGCTGGGGATTCTGGATATACTGGATGAAAATTCACTTCAGGCACAGCGGCGGCTTACTATTCCGTTTGTGAAGACAGTGATGGGGTGGTGAGTTGGAATGGGTTCATCGCAGGGCAGAAATCGATAACGGATTCATCAAGGGAGAGGCAATATGAGACGGGTGGTATTCAACCAGAAAGGCGGTGTCGGCAAGTCCAGTATCACGTGCAATCTCGCAGCTATCAGCGCCGCTCGTGGAAAGCGCACCCTGGTCGTGGATCTTGATCCGCAGGGAAACTCCACCCATTATCTGCTGGGCAAGCCTGCCAGCGAGCTCAAGGACACCGTTGCGGATATGCTGGAGCAGACGGTGGCCTTTACCGTGTTCAATCGCCGTCCGGACGAATTTGTCCATGCCTCACCGTTCAAGAACCTGTTTGTGATGCCCTCCAGCCCGGAGCTGGATTTTCTCGAGCGCAAGCTGGAGGCCAAGCACAAGATATACAAGCTGAGGGAAGCCCTGAAAAAACTGGGTGAATCCTTCGATGCGATCTACATCGATACCGCGCCGGCGCTCAATTTCTATACCCGGTCTGCCCTGATTGCAGCCCAGCGCTGCCTGATACCCTTCGACTGTGACGATTTTTCCCGTCAGGCGCTGTACAACATCCTCAACGAGATTCGTGATCTGCAGGAAGATCACAACGAGGATCTTGTTGTCGAAGGGATTGTTGCCAACCAGTTCCAGCCGCGGGCCAGCCTGCCCAAGCAGCTGGTCAGGGAGCTTACCGAGGAGGGCTTGCCGGTTCTGCCTGTGCGTCTCTCAAGTTCCGTGAAGATGAAAGAGTCCCACCAGAGCCGGCAGCCCCTGATTCACATGGCACCCAAGCACCCGCTGACGCGCCAGTACGAGGACCTGTTCCGGGTTCTGCATGGCGAAACCGTGGAGCTTGAGCCGCTTAACGATTGAAGCGAGACTGATATGACCGAATCCGGTAACCCGGTCGGGCAGGTTGCGGACTGCCTTCTGAACATTGAGATGGAGTTGCGGCAGCTGGGGCTCTGGGAGTCAGAGCCGCCACCGGACGAGGCGTTCCAGAGTGCGCAGCCCTTTTGCATCGATACGCTGGAATTTACCCAGTGGCTGCAATTTGTTTTTGTGGAAAGAATGAAGATCATTATCGAAAATGACCACCCGTTGCCCTCGGCCTCCGGCATAGCGCCGATGGCCGAAGAGCATTTCCGGGGGCGACCGGAGTCCGGTAGCAGGCTGGTTCGGGAGCTGGAGGTGATCGACCGCCTGCTTAGCGGGGAGTGATCAGTCCAGTCTCATTGACAGGTCGACAGCCTTCAAATCCTTGGTCAGCGCGCCAATCGAGATGAAGTCCACGCCGGTTTCGGCGATCGGCACCAAGGTGTCGGCATTGATTCCCCCGGATGCTTCCAGCTTTGCTTTGCCACCCGTGGTAGCGACCGCGGTCCGCATGTCTTCAAGTGAGAACTCATCCAGCATGATGATGTCTGCACCCGCTAGAAGGGCCTGCTCCAGCTCGTCAAGGTTCTCGGTTTCCACCTCCACCGGTTTGCCCGGTGCAATCCGGTGGGCGGCTTCAATGGCCAGGGCAATGGAGCCGCAGGCGGCAATGTGATTTTCCTTGATCAGGAAGGCATCCCACAGCCCGATCCGGTGATTGAAGCAGCCGCCACAGGTTACAGCGTATTTCTGGGCCAGGCGCAGACCGGGCAGGGTTTTACGGGTATCCAGCAGTCGAACACCGGTGTGTGCAACCCGGGCGGCATAGCCTGCGCAGGCGGTCGCAACGCCAGACAGGGACTGGAGCCAGTTCAGAGCCGCGCGTTCGGAGCTTAGCAGGCTTCGTGCCGAACCCTGCATGGTAAACAGCACCTGATCCGGCGACACGGTCTCGCCATCGGCAACCTGCCAGTCGAGCTCAACGGCCGGATCCACCTGTCGGAAAACCTCGTCCACCCACTCCCTGCCCGCGACGATGGCGGTTTCCCGCGTAATTACCCGCCCTGTTGCCTGTTTGTCGGCGGGTATCAGTCTGGCCGTGATGTCGCCATCGCCGATGTCCTCCCGCAGACTCTGGGCAACGTTTTCAATTCTGGCCTGGCGGAGGAGTTCAGGGGCAATCATAGGGCAAAAAGTCCGGTGCAGTGGGTTGTCGGCGTTTCAGGCTGCCAATTCTAAAGCGCCGCTGGTGAATCGCCAAACTCTTGGGGCAGGGCTGCTAAACTGTGATGCACGTCAGGTCTACACAAAAGGTGACAAATTCTGACACAACCTGACGTGGGCAGCTCGTATCATGTGAAGTGGAGAAATAAACAGGCAATTGTGTAATACAAGGCGGAGCAGCGAGATGGTGCACGATAACAAGGTTGTCAGCTTTTCAGGCCAGAAACCGCCCGCCCGGTTTTCTTTGCCTGCGTCCCTTGTGCGCCTGCGTGACGCATCGGGTCAGTCCCTCAAGTCCGTTCTTGCCAGTTTTTTCGATCGTGCCGATGATGCCCTGTTTGAACTCGCCGACAGAGCCGGCTCCAACCTCGACCAGACCGCCTACTTTGATGCCATGCGGGAGCTCAGGCTTCGTCGCAAGGCCATGGTGGTCTCGATCCTCCAGTATGTCAGCCAGGCTTTCAATGAAATCGGCAGGTTCCAGCCCCAGCAAAGTGCCAGGTCGCTGGATGAAGTTGACGAGGACTCTCTCAGCCTCGTCGACCATTCCCAGCTTGAGCAGCAGGTGGCAGTCGACAATCTCATAAATAAACTCCGGAACCGTTATACCGAGCAGATCCGTCTGCTTACCGTCCGGGTCGGGCATCTGGTGCCGGGCATCGAGCTGAAAGACGCACAAATGCCGCTGAGCCCTGAAATCATCTGTGGCGGTGTTGCCGAGGCCTGTGCCGACCTCGACATTGATATCCGGGCCAAGCTGGTGGTTCTGAAGCTGTTTGATCGCCTGCTTGCCGATACCCTCGGTGATTTCTACAAAGAAGCCAATCGCACCTTGATCAGTGAAGGCGTAATGCCTGATATGAAACGACCGCCCACCGGCAAGGTGCCCTCCCGCTCCGGTCAACGTGGGTCAGGAGAGAGTTCAGTGCCGACCAGTGCCAGCGGTCAGGCGGATTCTGCCAGCGAGAGTCAGGGTATGTCTCAATCACAGGCCACTTTCTCGGAGCTCAGCGCGCTGTTGCATCGCGGTGAGTCTAATGCTGTCACTGGCGGATCTCCGGTCGGCGAAAGCTACATTGATACCGACAGGCTCATGGCCCGTTTGACTGAAGCGCAGTCGAGCAGCAGGCAATGGGGTGAAGGTACCGTTGTACCTCTGAACGAGCAGCTTCAACCCATCCTGCGTTCCGGCGATGGCAACAGCCTGAGCGTTGGGCAGGTCGACAGTGACGTGATCAATCTGGTTTCCATGCTGTTCGACTTTATTCTGGAAGATCGCCAACTGCATCCGGTGATGAAAGCATTGATCGGGCGCCTGCAGATTCCGGTGCTGAAAGTGGCGCTTAGTGACAAGAACTTTTTCAATCGGGGCGGCCACCCGGTTCGAAAACTGCTTAACGAGCTGGCACTCTCGGCCATTGGCTGGACCGAGAAGAAGGTCGGGCAAAGAGACCCGCTTCGGGACAAAATCGAATCGGTGGTAGATCGGGTTCTGACAGAGTTCACTACCAACGTCTCTCTGTTTGAGGAGTTGTTGAAAGATTTCAGCCACTTCATGGATCTCGATCGCCGACGTCGTGAGCTCGTCGAGCAACGTCTTCGGGATGCTGAAGAAGGGCGGGCTCGACAGGAGCGGGCGTCCCAGGCGGCGGAAGGCCTGGTTAAGGAGCTGACAGAGGAGCGGGACGTACCCGAACCGGTTGCCGGCCTCCTGAGCGAAGCCTGGACCCGGTACCTGCAATGGGTTGTCCTCCGGGAGGGCGAGGAAAGCGACCGGTGGCAGCACGCCCGGAACCTGACCGAGCAGTTGGTCTGGAGCGTGGATCCGCGCCCGGTCACTGATACCACCAGGTCAGATCTGCTGAGGGCAATACCGGCCATTGTGGACGACCTTCGCAAGGCACTGCAGGATATTTCCTGGGACCCGTTTGCCACCGATGCGGCCATTCGCGACCTTGAACTTGCCCATGTGGACGTTTTCCAGCGATTGGTGACGGCTCCGTCCAGGCCGGAATCACCTTCGGAACCAGAGGATCTGCTCGTTCCGGAACCCGCTGCTGAGCAGCCCGTCGAGCCCCCTGAGCCGGCGGCCGAAGACGCTGTCAAAGCAACGCCCGCGCCGGCCGAGCCTGAAGTGCCTGTTTCTGTGGTCAGCGAGGCTGCCTCCCAGGCGGACGCTGAAACGCAGACTGCTTCAGTATCTCCAGAGTGGCTGTCAAAGGCCGAAAGCCTGCGTGTGGGTTCCTGGATTGAACTTACCCGCGACGAAACCCGGGTGCGCTGTAAGCTTGCGGCCTTTATCAAGGCCACTGGCAAATATATCTTTGTGAATCGCAGTGGCGCGAAGGTGGCAGAGTATCTGCGTCAGGAACTGGCCGCCGACATGGAATCCGGGAAAATCAGCATGCTGGATGATGGTCTGATCTTCGACCGGGCACTGGAGTCGATCATCGACAACCTGCGCAGCAGCCGCAAGGACTGATTCGTAGCAACCGTGGCAACTTTGTGATTCAATCAGAGGCTGTAATGCTCTGAAACTTTTGGAATTACTTTGCCCGATTCAGACGTTTTTTCCGAACGCCCTTCCGCCTCCGGTACCGATGGAAATTCGCTTCGCGAAACCGGGCGGATTTCCTTCGCCCGCTGGACCCCTTCGCCGAATTTCGGGCCTCGTCCGGATGGAGCGGGCATCTCTCTTCTGGTCGTCCACAATATCAGCCTGCCTCCGGGCCAGTTTGGTGGCCGCGAAATAGAAGACTTCTTCTGCAACCAACTCGACCATTCTGCGCACCCCTACTTCAAGACTATTGAGGGCGTCCAGGTGTCTGCGCACCTGCTGATTCGCCGCGATGGCGCGCTGGTGCAGTTTGTCAGCCTGCTTGATCGGGCCTGGCATGCCGGCCGATCGTGTTTTGAAGGGCAGGAGGAATGCAATGATTTTTCCATCGGGATTGAGCTGGAAGGGACCGACGACAACCCTTACACCACCGAGCAATATCGCATGCTGGCGAAAGTGGCAGACCTGATTATGACGGCCTGGCCGGATATCACGGCCAATCGGATTACCGGGCACTGCGACATTGCGCCCGGCAGGAAGAGCGATCCCGGCCCGGCTTTTGACTGGCGGTATTTCCGGTCAGCCCTGGAAATAGTCCGAGGATCGGGGAGGAACGTCTGAATGGTATTCGTTGTGTTTCTTCTGGCCTACATGGTACGCAGGCGTCTGGATTCCCTGGACATGCTGTCTGGCGATGAGGTCTGGCGCCGTTGGTTCCGCTACGGCAGCAGGGTCAGGGCGGGCCATGAATCGGGGATAGCAACCGGGCTGGCACTGATCCTGTTGCCGGCCCTGATACTTGGGCTTGCGGAATACCTGCTGGTGTCTTCTGGCTGGAGAATGGCGGCTTACCCGCTGGAGTTCCTGGTGCTGGTCGTCCTTATGGGAACGCCGGGCTGGCGACAGGTACTGCGGGCCTATGCGGAGGCGTGGCATCGGGGAGACATGCAGTCGGCCTGGCATCATGTGAAAGACCTTCTTCCGGCCGATGAACGGGGAGCCGCAGTGTCTCCCGAGGCCATGCACCTCTCCCTGTCCAAGGCACTGATGGTTTCGGTGTTCCAGCGCTTTTTTCTGGTGGCTTTCTGGTATGTGGTTGGCGGTATCGGTCTCGCGGTCCTGGCGCGTGGGCTGGTAGCGCTCGCCGAGCAATGGCCGCAGGCGCCGGCCAGGCCCAGGTTTGCAAAAATGTCCGACCTTGCCGGCTGGATTCCTGCCAGGCTTTTGTCGTTAACGTTCGGAATTGCCGGAGATCTGGCCGGGTGGCTGCGTGAAACTCGCCAGACTCTGACCGGAATCTCCAAAAAAGCGGGCGAGGTACTCATGATTTCGGCCAACGGGTCGTTAACCGGGTATGCACTGGATCCAGCGAGGTTTTCCCGGATTCACCCGGATGAGTGGACAGCGTTTGGGGGAAGGAGTCTGCGAGCGGTAAGGGATCTGCTGAACAGAAGCATGCTGGTATGGATATGCATACTCGCCCTGCTGGTTATTTCCGGCGTCGTTTAGCCCGGATTTTATAAAACATTACGGTTTAACAACAAATAAAGCTTAAGTTTTTAAGACTTTAGGCGACAATAGAAGAAAAGAATTAACGTTCAGTGGTTGTTTGCCAGCACGAGGGTCCCTGTGAAGCAACTCATTAATCCTGCCATTGCCCTGATGAACCGGCTCCCGATGGTCTACAAGTTCAGTCTCATCAGCATTCTGTTCCTTTTACCAATTGGCGGGCTGTCCTGGCTTGCCATTTCCGAGCTGAATCGCTCGGTTCAGACCATGACCCGGGGTGTCGAGGGGCTGGAGCAACTCCAGCAAGTGGATCGGCTGGTGGATGCGGCGATGGATTATCGAGACTATCGCTCACCGGCGATCATCAAGGATGAGAGTGCCATTACCGCAGTTTCCGAAGAAGCGGCCACTGAGATTGATAGCCTTTTGGCGGCTCTGACCGCAGAAGAGCGCTCGTTCGATACGACTGGCTCCTGGGCCGATCAGGTTGAAGGCCTTCGCCAGGAGTGGGAAGCATTGCGGGCCGATGACAATTATCAGGGCAGCTTCGATCCTCAGTTCAAGTATTATCAGGAATTCGTCCAGAAGGCACAGGCGCTGCTTTCGGCCACCATTGAAATCTCTGGTTTGGGGCAGGGGGCCTCAAGAGAAAACCAGTTGATTCTGGGCCTGGTCCAGGACTCTCTCCCGGCTGCACGCACCGTGATCGGTCGGGCAAAATCCTACGGAATCTTCGCATTGGTCGAGGGGCAGGTAGGTTACGCCCTGAGCGAAACCCTGAACGAAATCTATGACCAGTTGACTAATCGCACCTCCTTGCTTTCACCGGCCTTGGCTCTTGCTTCTGAAGCATCGCCGGCCCTTGCCAATCAGGCAGGCAACGCCATTCAACGGGTTGACGAGAGTTTGATGGTGGTTCGGGATCATCTGGATCTGAACGTGATAACGCCCATGCGTCTGGAAATGCCCTGGACCGAATACGACGATCTGATGTCCGGGCAGTTGGCCCACTACGACGACGTCAAGACGGCTGCCTTCAGCGTGGTCGACTCGAACCTTCGCGCACGGCTCGAGAGTGAGATCAACCAGCGTCGCCTGATCGTGGTTGCCCTGATCGCCGTGCTGCTTGTGGTTGTCTATCTCTACATCGGCTTCTTCATGTCCGTACGTACTGCCATCAACCGCTTCAGCGAAGCCGCGCGGAACGTTGCCGCCGGCGACATGACCACGCACATCAGTTTGCGCAACCGCGATGAGCTGGGCGAGTTGACGACGGAATTCAATAACATGACCGACCGGATTGCCGAGCTGATCCGCTCTGTCAGCCGGACGACGGCGGACGTAGACCAGCAGGCCACCCGGGTCAATGACACCGCTGCGGCCAACAGCGAAGCGGTTGCGCGTCAGATGGAAGAAAGCGGCCAGATCAATGAAGCCATGAACCAGATGGTTGAGGCGGTTCATGAAGTCACCGAAAGCGCGCACCGGGTTGCGGACAGCGCGAGCAATGCCGAACAGGACACAGAAACCGGCCGGGGCGTGGTGGCCG
>NZ_DDOI01000019.1:10580-12922 GCF_002341575.1 Marinobacter sp. UBA2498
CCGGCCGGGGCGTGGTGGCCGACACGGTTGAAACCATCAACAAGCTGGCGGGTGAAATCTCAGGCGCGGTGGAAGTGATCAACCGGGTCAGCAAGGACAGTGACAACATCAGTCAGGTGCTTGTCGAGATCAAGGCCATCGCCGAGCAGACCAACCTGCTCGCCCTGAACGCCGCGATCGAGGCGGCCCGAGCCGGGGAGCAGGGGCGTGGTTTCGCGGTGGTTGCCGATGAGGTTCGCTCGCTGTCACAGCGCACGCACAAATCGACGGAAGAAATCGAAGGCATGATTTCCCGGCTCCAGAGCGGCGTCAAGGACGCGGTGTCGGCCATGACCAACAGCCGGGACGTGACCGAGGCAACGGTGCAGAAGTCCGGAGAGGTGACAGAGGCCCTGGATAGAATCGCCAAGGGCATCTCCGTGATCGTGGATATGAGTCACCAGATCGCCCAGGCCGCCGAAGAGCAGTCTGCCGTCGCGAAAAACGTGAACTCGAACGTTGAGCAGATTGGCGAGCTGGGCCATAAAACAGCCGCCAATGCTGAAGAAACCCTGGGTTCTTCCAGAGAAATGTCGCAACTGACAGCGTCGCTTCAGCGTCTGGTGGAAGCGTTCAAGGTCTGACCAGCGGACCTTTGCGCGCGATCAGGCGCATAAAAAATCCGGCCCTTAGAGGCCGGATTTTTTTTGTTCCCAGAGAATCTCTTCGCCACCCTCGCGCCGGGCCAGTACGCGGGCGATGACAAACAACAGATCCGATAGACGGTTCAGGTAGTGTCGGGAAGCGGTGTTGATCGAGTCCTCATGGCCGAGGGCGACGACAACCCGCTCTGCACGACGGCAGACCGCCCGGGCAAGGTGACATTGGGCGGCGCCGGGACTGCCGCCGGGCAGGACAAAATTCTTCAGCGGTGGCAGGCCTTCGTTGTGCCGGTCCAGGGTGCCTTCCAGCCATTCGATGTGTTCGTCACCAATCACACGGCTGCCGGGGATGGCAAATTCGCCCCCCAGGTCAAACAGATGATGCTGAATGCGGCGCAGGCTCTCCACCAGTTCGTCGTCGCTGTCCAGGGTTTCGATTAGCAACCCGATATGGCAGTTGAGTTCATCAGCGGTGCCCATGGCTTCAACTCGCTGGGCATTCTTGGCAATCCGGTTGCCATCGGCCAGGCCCGTGGAGCCATCGTCTCCGGTGCGGGTGTAAATCTTGGAAAGGCGGTTGCCCATCAGTCTGCTCCTGTTAATGTGACGACAGTTGTTGTACCCGTTCGGTCAGCATTTGGTTCACCGGCGTGTCGATACCGAGTTCTTTTCCGAGTTTTGCCAGATACCCGTTGATAAAGTCTATCTCGGTTTGGCGTTTCCGGAGAACATCGGCACGCATCGACGATGTGTTGCCGGCGGTGTTTTGAGCGACCTGTTCAATGCGTTGGCGCAGGGAATCCGGTGTTTCCGTAATCTGGACGGCGGCGCTCATCAGCTCTGACAATTCCCGGCAAAGTTCCTCGATGGTGTCCTGATATAGCCCTGCAGACAGGATGTCGCCATTGGGGCAGTTCAGGATCGCGGTGTAGGGATTGATGCCCGCATTGATGATCAGTTTCTGCCAGAGTCGCTGGAGGATGGCCGGCTCCGGATGAATGGCCAGGCCGGAGTCTTCCAGCATGGCGACCGCGCGGTCCACCGAGAATCTGGCCTGCTCTGTCAGCGGGCCCACCCAGGTATCGCCGGTACCGGCATGGACGAGAAGCCCCGGTTCAGGTCGATTTGCTCCCTCGGTGGTGCTGGCGGCCAGGATCGGGCGCTCCGGCCACCGCTCGGCGACAGCTTGCTGGCTGCCCAGTCCGTTCTGGAAAAGCAGGATGGGGGTTTCAATGGGTAATTGGTCGATCACGCCTGCTAAGGCGCTCAGGGTATCACCGGCCTTGGTTGTCACCAGCATCAGGTCCGGCGTGTCGCCGGTCCTGAGGAAGGGAATCTGTATGGAGGATTCCGGCCCCTCAAAGGGCCGGAAGCGGTAATCGACGCTTGAGTCGGTGGGCTCGCCCGGTCTGGCCACGAAGGCAACGCAGCCTTTGGATAGCATTGCGCCCCAGAGCCTGCCCAGGGAGCCTGCACCGAGAATACCGATCATGCCGGTTACATGGCCTCGATATCGGCCCTTTGCTGGCTCAGGCGGGCCTGGCTGCTTTGGGCGTCCCGGAGTTTTTCCTGTTCCTTCTCGACCACCTCGGCCGGAGCCTTGGCCGTGAACTTCTCGTTACCCAGTTTACCCTCCAGGCGACCGATCTCTTTCTGCAGGCGTTCCAGCTCCTTGTCCAGACGCTTGAGTTCGGCATCCTT
>NZ_DDOI01000019.1:13097-13225 GCF_002341575.1 Marinobacter sp. UBA2498
AGTTCGGCATCCTTGTCAATCAGGCCGGCCATGGGAACCAGTACTTCCATATCTCCCACCAGCTGGGTGGCAGACATGGGGGCTTTGTCACCCTCAAACCAGTCCAGGCTCTCCAGCTTGGCCAGGGA
>NZ_DDOI01000019.1:13502-13749 GCF_002341575.1 Marinobacter sp. UBA2498
GTAACCGCTGAATCCTGCTTGGTGGCATCCGGTTGCGGGTAGGCCTGCAGCATGATGCTGTCGCCGGTCTTGCCGGCCAGGGGCGCGATCCGCTGCCAGATTTCCTCGGTGATAAACGGCATCATCGGGTGCGCCAGGCGCAGCACGGATTCCAGTACGCGCACCAGGGTGCGACGGGTGCCACGTTTGGCTTCGGCACTGGCGTCTTCATCACTGAGCACAGGCTTGGACAGTTCCAGATACCAGT
>NZ_DDOI01000019.1:13895-14503 GCF_002341575.1 Marinobacter sp. UBA2498
TTGGACAGTTCCAGATACCAGTCGCAGTATTCGTTCCAGATGAACTCATAGAGCGCGTAGGCCGCCAGATCGAAGCGGTACTGGTCCAGGTGACGGATCACGTCCTGCTCGCAGCTCTGCAGCTCGCTGATGATCCAGCGGTCTGCCAGAGACAGTTCCACGGGCTCGTCATTCACACCACAGTCTTCGCCTTCGGTGTTTATCAACACGTAGCGGGCTGCGTTCCAGAGCTTGTTACAGAAGTTGCGGTAGCCTTCCAGGCGCTTCATATCCCAGTTGATGTCGCGGCCGGTCGTTGCCATGGCGGCAAGGGTGAAGCGCAGGGCATCGGTGCCGTGGGCGGTGATGCCCTCCGGGAATTCCTTTTTGGTGCGCTTGCCGATTTTCTCGGCCAGCTTGGGCTGCATCAGGTTGCCGGTTCGTTTCTCCAGCAGGTCATCCAGGCTGATGCCGTCGATCATGTCCAGCGGGTCGATCACGTTACCCTTGGACTTGGACATCTTGTCGCCGTGCTCATCACGGATAAGGCCGGTGACATAGACGGTATGGAAGGGTACCTGGGGGCTGCCGTCCTCGTTCTTCATGAAGTGCATGGTCATCATGATCAT
>NZ_DDOI01000043.1:0-486 GCF_002341575.1 Marinobacter sp. UBA2498
GCTAGGTGAAGCTGCCAAGGCACTGGAAAAGGAGTTAAAAGGTCAAGCTGAGAGTCTTGGCGCTCTCGACGACGTCCTCAGCCATCCTATCGACATTCCCGACGGATTTGCAGATGGAATAGACGCGCTCGCAGAGCTTGTTGAAGTCAAGAGTCAGGCGGTTGACCAGGATAGTAGCTTTACCGAGGAGCCCACGACCTACAAGGGTAGCCAGGGCATGCAGGTGAGCGTTCTGCTCGTGGAAAAGGGGGAAGAACGCCTCGCGATGCTGGAGAAGGAGATGGCTCCGTATGGCTTTTCCTTCACCCGTGTAGATTGTAATGATGCCGGCGCACTTGGCAACGCATTGGCTGAGGTCCGCGGAGCAGCGGCCATTTTGTGTCGGGAATCGGCTCTTTCAGATGTTATGTCCATACGGAACACGTCTTTTGAGGAAAGCTCTCGTCGTCGCCTGCCGGTAATCTGCCTTGGCAGCGATAATTCTTT
>NZ_DDOI01000043.1:566-9095 GCF_002341575.1 Marinobacter sp. UBA2498
GGGCAGCGATAATTCTTTCCAGAACCGCTACAGAGTGGCCGAGACCGGAGCGTATGCATTCTTCCCGGATCCGGTGGACATACCTGAACTTGCCGAAAGGATTGAGTCGCTTGCCATTGAACGCAGCGCCAATGTACAGGGGCGGGTGCTGATCGTCGAAGACGATGCCGAGCTGGCCGAACACTATTGTCTGGTGTTGCAGGCGGCCGGTATTGAGGCGCAAGCAGTGTCAGAGCCTTTTCACCTGACGTCCAGCCTTGCAGATTTTGTGCCGGACATCGTCCTGATGGATGTTCAGATCGGCGACTATTCCGGTGTCACGCTCGCCCGGCTGATTCGGTTCGAGCCACGGTGGTTGAGCCTGCCAATCATTTATCTCTCTTCTGAGGATGATCGCGAAAACCAGCTGGAGGCTTTGTCCAAGGGCGCGGATGAATTCCTGATGAAGCCGGTCTCGGATAGTTATCTGGTCCGGTCGGTGCGCATTCGTTGTTACCGGGCCCGTCAGCTTTCCGAGCTTATGAACCGGGATAGCTTGACCGGTCTTCTGAAACATTCATTGATCAAGGAAGAGGTTGAAAAAGAACTGGCAAGATGTCGTAGGAGTGGTCACCGGTCCTGTGTTGTTATGCTTGATCTCGATCATTTCAAGACGGTAAACGATACTTGGGGCCACTCGCAGGGTGATATCGTGATTCGCACCCTTGCCAACCTTCTGAGAAATCGGTTGCGCGAGACTGATATGATCGGTCGTTACGGAGGCGAGGAGTTTCTGGTGGTTTTACCTGAGTGTGATGTTTCTGCGGCCAAAGACCTGATTCGTGGAATTGGTGAAAGCTTTTCCGAACTTTCTTTCGTGGCGGGAGAGTCCAGCTTTCAGGTTACTTTCAGCGCAGGCATTGCCGCGATTAATGATTTTACCAACGGTGAGGATGCCCTGAATGCCGCCGATCAGGCGCTTTATGAGCGCAAACGCGGTGGCCGTGACGGGGTGACCGTTTACTCTTCCAAATAATGTCCGTTGTACGCTTAGGGTGGTCATTTGAAAGCGCTGATTCTTGAAGACGATGATCTCATTGCAGAGTTGCTGGAAACTGTCGTCGCGGGCCTATACTCGGGTGTGTCTGTTGTGCTCGCCGATACTCTCGGTGAAGCGCTCAGGCAGGTAAAAAATAACCGGTTTGACCTTTACATTGCGGACAGAAATCTGCCGGATGGATCGGGGCTGGAACTTGTCAGGCAGGTGCGTCAACTGGATCGTGATGTTCCCATTGTGATGGTTTCCGGCCGCTCTGATCGGGAGTCTGTGTTGCAGGCGGCTCATTACGGGATCGACGGTTACATGACCAAACCCTTCGATGTGGCGAACCTCCACGAACGGCTTGGAAAGCTACTGAAAGTCGATCAGACCTCTGAAGCGCCGGACCTCAAGACATTGCTCCGTGATTCACTGGAGGAAGTGATTCAGTTGCCCTCCGATGTGGACCCTTCGGACATTCTTGAATTAATCGGTCGCCAGGGAGATCTTTCCGCGGCGCAGCTGGCTGAGCGCTGGCGAGAAGAGGCCAGCCTCACCGCCCGTTTGCTGGATGTGGCCAACAGCAGCTCATTCAGGCGTTCCGGCAAGCCCGTTGAAACTCTGAGAGATGCTATCGGGTCTCTGGGCGTACCTCTTGCACTGAACCAGGCTTTGGCGTTGTCGCTGGATGTATCCAACAAGCTGCAGCATGAGCCGCTACGCGAGCTTTCAAAAACCTACCACGAATGCGCCTTGCAGGTGGCAAAAGAGGCCCAGCGATTGGCGATCAGCCTGAAGAAACAACCCCTCCCGCTTCAAAAAGCCGGGTTGCTAAGCCGCCTGGGCGAGCTCGCTGTTCTCAAGGTACTCAACCAGTATGCTGCAGCCGGAGGTGAAATCGGAACGGCAGAGGCGGAAAAGGTTCTGGAGGAGTGGGCACAGGCTTATGGAAACCGGCTCAAGGTTCAATGGCGCTTGCCGCTGGGGGTCCGGGAGCTGATCGGTGCCGTCCATTTTCTGCCCAACGATTGCACCCGTGAGGAACGGCTGATTATGCGTGCTGCCTCTCTTTTGGCTTCAGGCGAGCAGGACTCCGAGGAATGCCGCAGGCTGATTAGACGCATTGGTATGGAAACCGAAGAAACAGAGCGGGAGAAAAGTAATGGAGAGTAAACAACAAAACTTGCCTCAGAAGATTCTGTATGTTGAGGATGATCCGGATATTCGGGCAGTCGCGGAAATTGCTCTGGAGGATGTCGGCGGCTTTTTAACGGCGATTTGCGAGTCCGGCGCTGAGGCTGTGGAGAGAGCCCCAGAATTCGAGCCGGAACTGATTTTGCTGGACGTTATGATGCCGGGAATGGATGGTCCTACGACGTTGCAGGCACTGCGTGAGCTTGATGGGATGGAGACAGTGCCAGTCATCTTTATGACCGCCAGGCTACAGAAATCCGAAATCGAGGAATATCAGGCGTTGGGAGCGCTCGGTGTCATACCGAAGCCCTTTGACCCCATGAACCTTTCAGAACAGATTGCTCAGATTCTGGCAGATGCGGTGGGGCGAGATTTCCGGTAGTCTGGCCAGCCTGAGCCCTGTTTAGACTGATGAGGTAGTCATGTCATCCTCCCCATCCCGGGACGAATTGAAAGCCAAGCTGAATCTTGAGACTTCTCGCATCCGCTGGCACGATCTGCAGACCTACTTTGCGAGGGGGCAGGTCGTCAGGGTGTCGCCGGACCTGGATCTGCTTGAAGTGGCGACTGAGTTGGCGGCGGATAACAAAGCCCGTTTCGAACAGTGGATGAACGATGGACGCGTTGGTGAGGTTGCGCCGGACACCGCTCAGGATTGGTATGATCGCAATGCGGAACTCTGGGCGGTCGTCATCGCACCCTGGGTTCTCGTGCAGGACAGGTCAGGGCATGTTCTGCACTGACAGAATGGCATCATGAAGCTCCACTATTTCCACGGCCGTAGCCCGCTTCGGGATCTCGTCATGGTGAAAGACGGCCAACGCATCGAGCTGCACATCCGGCCAGCAGGCGGCGGTCATTGGGGCCTGGTAGCTCTGGCTGGCCCTGACCGGGGGCGCCCGGATGGGCAGTTCTGCCGTGGGCCCTGGCCAACCCAGGCCCGGGCTGAATCGGTTCTCAGGAGCGTCGCCGGCACCATGGTGGGAAAAGGCTATGAGCCGAAGCCCGGAGATTATGCGGTCTGGTCCGTTACCGCCCAGCGTCTTGCCCGCACTATCGGAGCTCCCCAGGGCGAACAGGCCACCCCGGATGCCGATCCCGACCAGTTCAAACCCCTGACCTGATAACCCCCTTTTCTTTTCGAGGACGCCATGCTGACTGGAGCCTTGCTCATTCTTGCTCCCCTGTTTTTTGGTTTTGCCATCGCCCTGGAAAACCGCCGTGCCATGACGGTGATCCATTACACGGTGGAGGTCCTGGTCTATTTTATCCTGTTGCTGCTGGGCCTGGGGCTTGGCCAGATGGAAGGCCTGGCGGCGCAACTGGGTGGCATGGCGACTCAGGTACTGGCACTAGTGCTGGTGCTTTTCGTCGCCAACATGTTTGGGCTCTGGATGTTCCACCGCTGGCAGCCAATGTCCATCGAGCGGGTCGAGGGCAGTGTCAGCCCCGGATACCGCCGGCTTTTTCTGGCCGGCCTGAAACCGCTGGTGGCGGTTGTTGCCGGGCTGCTTGCCGGCTATTACCTGTTGCCGGACATGCCCATGGCGGAACAACTGGCGACCTGGTCCCTGATGTTGCTGCTGTTTCTGATCGGCCTGCAGTTGCGCAATGCCGGGCTGTCGCTGCGCAAACTTCTGATGAATCGTCAGGGGCTCGGTATCGCGCTGGCTCTGACGCTCAGTTCCCTGGTGGCCGGTGCCCTGTTGATACCCTGGCTTGGGTTGCCCTGGCACGACGCCCTGGCGGTTGCCTCCGGGTTTGGCTGGTACTCGCTGTCCGGCATTGTCATCGGCGAAGCCCTTGGCCCTGCCTGGGGCGGCGTGGCCTTCCTCAATGATGTGCTCAGGGAGATTGTTGCGCTGGCAATCATCCCCTTGCTGATTGCCAACAGGCCGGCCATGGCTATTGGTTATGGTGGCGCTACCGCCATGGACTTCACCCTGCCGGTTATCCGCAGCAGTGGCGGGCTGACCTGTGTTCCGGTGGCGATCGCCTCCGGTTTCTTGCTGTCTTTTCTCTCGCCGGTGCTGATGGGGGTGTTCCTGTCTTTGGGATAAATTGACACGGTGCAATGCAAGTTGCGGTTTTACGGGTAGTATGTGAAGCAGTAAACTGTCGTTTATTGACAAATGTTAATGTCTTCGCCCGGTCCGGAGCCTGATGCAACGCCGTGAATTCCTTGGTCTATCGATAGCAGCCGGACTGTCCGCGGCGGGATTGCCGGGTTGCAGCGATTCCGGCCCGCTGAGGTTCGGTATTCACCCCTGGATCGGCTACGAGCCACTGTACCTTGCCCGTGATTTCAACTGGTTGCCGGATACGGTTGCGCTGGTGCCGGGCACGTCTGCCAAAGACTCCATGGAGGGCCTTCTTTCAGGGGCGCTTGATGGGGCGGCACTGACTCTGGATGAAACCATACGGGTCCGGTCGAGTGGGCTGGAACTGGTTGTGGTTGCCGTCGCTGATGTGTCCGCCGGCGCCGATGTACTGATGGTCAAGCCATCGATCACGGAATTGACAGCCCTCAAGGGGCAGCGGATTGCGGTGGAGCTGAACGGCGTCTCGGGCGTTATGCTGTTTAAAATCCTTGAGGTAGCAGGGCTCGGTCGCAGCGATGTGATAAAAGTGGATTTGCCGGTAAGCCAGCATGCGCAAGCCTGGTCCCGGGGTGAAGTTGATGCTTCCGTGTGCTACGAGCCAACAGCGTCACTCATAGAGAACGCCGGAGGAGTCAGACTCTTCGATAGTAGTGCCATTCCGGAAACCATCTTCGATGTGCTGGTGGTGACCCGGAAAGTGGCAGAAAGCAATTCCAGAGCGGTTCGCGACCTGTTGATCGGACATTTTACCGGCCTGCAGCACCTGGTGCGGAGCATGCACGACTCAATGTACCGGATTGCCACCCGTCAGGGGATCAGCCCGGACGAGGTCCGCATGGCACTGGCCAGCGTTATGCTGCCGGATCTGGCCGCAAACCAGCGTTATCTCAGAGCAGCCGGACCCATCGAAACCATGGCCGGATCCCTGTCTCGCCTTATGCTGGCAGAGGGTATGATTGATCAAAATCCTGGCATCCAGCGCATGTCAGATCCTTCGTTTCTGCCAGCGAGGGTCTCTTGAATATTCGCCGGTTTGTTGCCTGTCTTTGTTTTCTGTTTGCCACGGAATTTGTGGCGATGGCATCAGCCAGTGCCGATGAAACACTGACTATGGGTGTATTCGCCTATCGGCCGGACAGTGTGCTTCAGGAACGTTACCAGCCTCTGACGGACTACCTGTCCAGGGAAACCGGCATATCCGTAAGGCTGGAGGTTCTCAATCAGGAGAATATGAGCCGGGCGATCGCCGCCAACCGGCTCGATTTTTTTCTTACCAATCCCAGCCATTTTCTACTGATCCGAAGCGAACGCAGTCTGACCGGCGTTCTGGCGACTCTGGTCAGGCGCTCCGGCCAGTCTTCGACCGGCAGTCTTGGTGGCGTGATCTTTACCAGGGCCGAGCGCGACGACATTGAACAGCTCGCTGATATCCGTGATAAGACCATTGCCTCGCCCGGTGTCCATTTCCTGGGGGGCTACCAGACGCAGGTTCTCGAGCTCCTGGATGCCGGTATTGATATCCGGAGAGTGAATCTGATCCGGTTTATGGGCACCCACGACCGAGTGGTTCGTTCGGTTCTCTCCGGAGATGCCGATGTAGGCTTTATCCGAACCAGCATTCTGGAACAGATGGCGCAGGAAGACCCTGATCTGTTTACCAAGGTCAAGGTTCTGAACCGTCAGCGGCTGGCGGGTTTCCCCTACGTTGTTTCAACCCGTCTATATCCCGAATGGCCCGTGGTGGCGCTGCCCCATGTAAACGAGCGGGCCGTCCGCCGTATCGCGTCGGCGCTTTTTGCCATTGAGCCGGAAGACGAGGTGGCGCTGTCAGTCGGCATTTCGGGTTTTTCGCCGCCCGCAGACTACCAGTCGGTTGAGTACCTGGCTCGCACTCTGCGGGTGCCGCCCTACGACCAGGTGCCCCAACTTACCTGGGTGGATGCGTTGCACCAGTATCGGCTCTGGGTCTTTACCATTCTGGTGTTGGTCATGTTGCTGGTGGCCTCGTCGCTCTGGCTGGGCAGGAGCAAGCGGCAGCTGGCCGCGGAACAGAGGCGTCTGCGCCAGCTTATCCGGGGTTGGCCACAAGCTGCATTGCTGATCCGGGGTGGACTTTTCATCGACACCAACCGGGCTTCTGTTGACCTGCTCAGGTACACCTCCAGTGAATCACTGGTCGGCAAGGATCTGGCGGTCTTTTCGCCGGAATTCCAGCCAGACGGGCAGATTTCCCGACAGAAAATGGCGCCCATGCTGGCCCGGGTTTCGGCGGGTCAGGTGGAACAGTGCGAATGGGTTCTGAATCGCTCTGACGGCACGGAAATCTGGGTGGAGCTTACCATGGCGCCCGTCCACACCGAGGACGAACCGGAAGCTCTGATTCTTTGCTCCCTGTATGAAATCACTCTCCGGAAACACGCGGAACAGCGGCAGCGGCTGGCGGCGAGCGTCTTCGAATACGCCCGCGAGGCTATTTTCATTACTGATAATCACGGCATCGTGATTGATGCCAACGATGCGTATCTGGCGATAACCGGCCGGCCCCGCAATCGGGCAATAGGAAGACTGCCACCCCTACCGGTGGAGGAAGGCAGTGGTATTTTCGCCAGTGCCCGGTCTCAGGGCTTCTGGTCCGGAGAGTTTTCCAGCAGACGCAATGATGGCGAGCCGATTACCTTGTCGGTAACACTGAGCAGTGTTCGTGGCGATCATGGCGAAGTCTCGCATTTTGTCGGTATTTTCAGTGACATCAGTCGGCTTAAAGAGCAGGAAAGAAAGCTCCGGATCATGGCCCATTACGATGCCCTGACCGGAATGCCTAACCGGGTTCTGTTTGCCGACCGATTGCAGCAAGGCATGGCTCTTACCCGGCGTCAGAGCGGCAAACTGGCGGTGGTTTATATTGATCTGGACGAGTTCAAGCCGGTAAACGATGCCTTCGGTCATGAGGCGGGTGACCAGTTGCTTGTCGAGGTGGCCGCCCGTATGCGTTCGGAACTCCGGCAAGAGGATACTCTGGCGAGGCTCGGTGGTGATGAGTTTGCGGCCATCGTGATGAATGTTCAGGACGACGCATCTCTTGAGACCCTGTTGGTACGTCTTTTGGCGCGGGTGGCAGAACCTGTCTGGGTTGCCGATCACAGCGTCGAAGTTTCAGCCAGTATCGGCTACACGCTGTTCCCGCAGGCAGAGGATCTGGACGGCGACCAGCTCCTGCGCCAGGCCGACCAGGCCATGTATCAGGCCAAGCACCGGGGCCGCAATCGCTATGTCCGATTCTCTGATCCATCTTCCTGATAGCAGCTGTTGAACCACTCTATTCCGAGCTGTCCGCGGCTGTCAGCGTTCTCAGGCGAGGAATTTCCTGACATCAATCTTGTAGGTTTCCGGATCAACGGCTCGCAGAATCCGGTCCTGTGTGCCCGGTTTCGCGAGATCGAGGGTATCTACTGTGATCGGCATGCGGAATTTGGTGTGGTACATAACGCGCACAGTCGGCAGCCTCTGGTCACTTTCATTGGCTTCAACCACGACGCCAAGGCGACCACTTTCCAGAAGCACCAGCGAACCCACCGGGTAAAGGCCCAGGCACCGGATAAACTGTTTGACCAGACTGGGATCGAGGTGAGTGCCGCTCCACTCCAGAAGCTTCTTCAGACCCTGTGTTGGTGTCATGCCCTTGTGATAGACCCGGTCTGCGGTGATGGCATCGTATACATCGCTGATCGCCACCATGCGACCGTATTCCGAGATCTCATCACCCTTCAGACCCTCTGGATAGCCTGTGCCGTCGAGGCGTTCGTGGTGCTGGGCCGCCGTGATGACGGTGAGCTCGCCAATGCCCTCTGTGGTAGCCAGAATGTCCCGTGAATGGCGGGCGTGGAGTTTCATCACTTCAAACTCCTCCGGGGTCAGGCGTCCGGGCTTGTGCAGTATCTCGTCGGGTGTGAGGATTTTTCCCAGGTCGTGGAGAAGTGCGCCCACAATGGTCTGGTGCAGGACGTCAGACGACAGGCCGCGGTAGTTCCCGAACAGGGACATCAACACACTCAGATTTACCGAGTGTTCCAGAAGATAATTGTCTTTTTCCCGGATGCGCCCCAGGCAGCTTAGTGCGTTGGCATTCCTGAGCACGGAGTGTTGCAGTTCGTCCGCCAACTGGTGGATGGGCGCCACATCGATAGCGCTGCCCACCTTGGCGTGGTTCATGAACTC
>NZ_DDOI01000043.1:9244-14765 GCF_002341575.1 Marinobacter sp. UBA2498
GGCGTCAGTTCACCCGCCTTTTGCAGGGCCGACTCATTCCGGCGATCCACCTCGGCGGCCGTTTCCGAATCTTGGAAATCGAGGCCTTTTGAGGCGTGGATATAAACGAACTCCACCCCCATCTGGCGGATTTTCTCGATGGTTTCCTCTTTTTTGATAACACCTCGCTTGCGCTGGGTGTTGTGGGGAATCCAGTCGTTGTTCAGATCGGTTATGTACATGCCGACCTTGAGTGCGGAGATGGGGACGCGTTTTATCATTTGCTGGGGAAAAAGGTCCTCAGGCTATTGTGATACGTTTTGCCAATCACTTCGTCCAGAGGCAGTTCTTTCACCTCAGCGATTTTCTCGGCGACAAAGGGCAGGTAAAAAGGTGCGTTTTCCTTACCGCGGTAGGGTACCGGAGTCAGGAACGGTGAATCGGTTTCCAGCAGGATCTGCTCGATCGGAGCCATGCGCACGATGTCCCTTACATTTTCGGCCTTGTTGAACGTGGTGATGCCGTTGAAGCCCAGGCACCAGCCCTGATCCAGGGCATACCGGGCAAGCCCAGGGCCGGACGTGAAACTGTGGATTACGCCCCGGCGTTTGAGGGTGGCCTCAAACTCGCCCAGGATCTCGATGGTATCCTCGTCGGCTTCCCGGCTATGAATCACCACGGGTCTGTCTGTGTCACAGGCGATCTGGAGCTGGCGCCGGAACACCTCGCGCTGCACGCCCCGGTCGGCGTTGTCGTAAAAATAGTCCAGGCCGATTTCACCCACGGCAACGATCTTCTCATCCCGGGCGTGGGCACGGATTTCGGCTTCCACGTCATCAGAATAGCTTTCAGCATCGTGGGGGTGGATCCCCTGAGTACCATAAACCCAAGGCGCCATCTGGCTGAGTTCGCGTACTCTGGCAAGGTTGTCCGGGGACACCGCAATGGTGATCACTTTCTCGATATTGACCCCTTTTGCCTGCTCCAGGGTTTCCTCGAGCGGACGGTCCTTGAGGTAATCCAGGTGACAGTGGGTTTCGATGATCGGGTGATCGAATACGGGAATCTCGCGACGTTTTTTACTCATTGCCGGGTACTACACTCCATCGCAACCTGCGTCCAGGCTGCTATTCTGTGAATTCAAGCTCACAAGTTTACCAGTTTGTACGATTGTTGACCTGTATTACATTCATAGGGACTTGCACGGAGCATTGGATGAAATTGTCGGCGTTTGCCAGTTCTTTTCTCTACGACCCTGGAAAACCCAGATTCCGGGATTACCCGACTTTTCTGGATGGCGATGACACCACCCTGCCAGGGTTGGAAGCCAGTCTGGATCAGATCGGTGAATACCAGCGCCGGCTCTGGGCCAACCAGTCCAGGGCGGTTCTATTGGTTGCCCACGGCCCGGACACCAGTGGAAAAGACAGCCTGATCCGTACTCTGGCAACCTACGCCGACCCCGCTGGTTTCCATGCCTGGTCGTTCAGCCGGCCGAGGGGGGCCGAAACCCGCCATGACTTTCTCTGGAGGGTAACGCCGTTTCTGCCCGGATTTGGCCAGATGGTCGCTTTCAACCGCAGCCATCATGAAGCGGTGATCGCCGAGCGGGTTTGGCCGGTCCACGCGCCTGAAAGCTACAACTGGCAAAACCGTTACCGCTCCATCCGGAACTTCGAGAATCATCTGGTGGAAGAGGGCACCACGGTGATCAAGATCTGGCTCAACCTGTCTGAGGATGAGCATCGCCAGAGGCTTCTCAAGCGTCTGGACAAGCCGCGCAAGCGCTGGAAGTTTGATCGGTCCGATATCGATGGCTGGGAAAAACGCAAAGAGTACGAAGCGTTTGCCGAGGAAGCCATTGCCGCGACCCATACAGAGCAGGCACCCTGGTTTATCGTGCCGGGAGATCGGAAGCCCCAGGCGCGCCCGATTGTCGCAGCCATACTGGCTGAGCAATTGCAGGAACTGGCGCCGGAATATCCGAAAGAAGATGAAAGCGTTTTAAAAGAGTACCGGCGTCTGCTGGCGAAAAGCGGCGTGAAATAAACAGAGGGGAGGAATGCATGCACATTGCTGTTGTTGGTGGCGGCGTGGTGGGAATGACCACCGCCTATGAACTGAATCGCCGGGGCCACCAGGTGACTGTGCTGGAACGTCATTCAATGGCCGGCAACGAGACCAGCAAGGCCAACGCGGCCCAGCGATCCTATGGGGTGGTGTACCCCTGGGCCGATCCCGCGATTGTATTCAAGGCCATCCCCTGGATCCTCAAGCAGGATGGCCCCCTGAAGCTACGCTTTCCGCCGTCTGTGGAAACACTCAAGTTCATGTTCGCCACGCTCCGTTACGCCTGGTCGCCAGGGCTGTTCGGGTTGAATCGCCGCGCCATGTTGCGCCTCGGTATCCACAGCCGGGAGCGATTCATGGCGCTTGAGAAGGAGCTTGATCTGTCCTTCGATGGCGACCACCAGGGTCTGCTGCACCTGGCGAGCACACCGGAAGCGCTGGAAGGCTACCGGACGACCCATGAATTGCTGAACGAACTGGGCATCCCTTCCCGTTTGCTCACACCCGAACAGGTGCGCGACGCCGAGCCCGGCATGGTTGGCAATGGTCCGCTTTATGGCGCCCTGAGCTATGACACCGACGGAACCGGCGATTGCCACAAATTTTCCCGGGAACTCGCTAAAGTCTGCGAGGCAAAGGGGATAGTGGTTCGTTACAACGTGGAAGCGGAAAAGCTGATTGCCGATGACCAGAGGGTCAGCGCAATTTCAGTCAGAAACAGCGATGGAGTCATGGAAGCCCTGGAAGTGGATGCCGTGGTGATCAGCGCCGGCTGCTGGTCCAACCACCTGGTTCAGCCCCTGGGCCTCGAACTGCCCATCTATCCGGTAAAAGGTTACAGCCTGACGGTCCCCATGAAGGACCCGGAACGAGGCCCCGCTTCCACCATTCACGATGACAACTACAAAGTGGTTTCTACTCGTCTGGGCAATCGATTACGCGCCACAGGGTTTGTCGAGCTAGCGGATTTCAACAGAGACATTCCGGAGGCGAGGCAGGCCACGATCCGAAAATCGGTGGAGTCCCGGTTCCCCGGCTGCGCCGATCTCGACGCCGCGGAAACCTGGACCGGCTTCCGCCCCATGACCCCGGATGGCCCTGCGATTATCGGCCGCGGTCCCCGAGACAACCTCTACCTCAACACTGGCCACGGCACCTTCGGCTGGACCCTGTCCGCGGGCAGTGCCGATGTCATCGCCCAGGTAATCGAAGGCGAGGAGCCGTCCGTTTGCCTGGATGCCTTCCGCCCAGGAAGATTCCAGGAGTAGGCTCAATACCCCGGTGCGCGCAAAAGGCCCGAGAGCAGGGCGGATAGCCCCTCCCGGGATCGTCGAAAACATGGATGTTTTCGTCGAGCGTACATGGACGTATTCACAGCGTATCCCGGGAGGGGCTATCCGTCCTGCTCCGCCTCGGAATTCGAGCGCGACTGAGATCTGCAATCCACAGCGCGCTCAATGTTCGAACACAGCGTATGAACAAACCCGATATCCCGATCAGACAACAAGGGCAAACGCTCGAAAACCCACTGGGACAGTTTTCCCTCAGGCGGTGTGTCCAGTTCCGGTAGCAAGGTTTCGAGTCGTCCACGAAGCGCGCCAAGACGATGTTCACCTGCGGGCTCAATCTGGCTCTCCGTAGCGACCGATAGTCCGGACATTTCCCAGGCATAGAGCATCACCGACTGGGCAAGGTTCAGGGAGGGGTAGGTGACCTTCATGGGGATGCCGGTTAACAGATCGCAGAGAGCCAGCTCTTCATTGGACAGCCCGCGATCTTCCCGGCCAAACACCAGTGCTGCGGTTGCCACGGACGTACCCTTCGTGGCCAGAACCTTCCGCAGATCTGAGGGGCCGTGCCAATCCTGGCGCTGATGCCGGGTCTTGGCGGAGGTCCCCATCAGCAGGTCTACGGAGTTTCTTACCGCAGCCAGATCGGGGAAAATGCGCGCATTGTCCAGGATATGGTCGCTGCCATGGGCCAGCCAGTGGGCTTCCGGGCGGGTGTGCAGATCGGAATTGACCAACCACAGTTCGCCGAAGCCCATGGTGCACAGCGCACGGGCAGCTGCACCGACGTTTTCCGGAACCTTGGGTTCAACAAGTACAAAGGCCAGTTGCATGACGTTACCTCCGGCGGCGAGTTTACACCACGGCGCGGAATCTTTTTACCAGCATTGGCAGCAGCTGAACGACTGGCTGGTACAGCATTCCGAGTTCTGGCAACCGGCGCCGTTCATGACGCCGGAGCCTGCCTGGGCGCGTCGTTATCCGGAACTGGGCACCATGCTGGCGGAACTAACCGATGGGGAATGCCAGCAACTGGATGGCAGCCCGGTTGAGTTGGCGGCTCGGGTTGCCTCATGGTTGCCGTCCCTCGACCGTTACGCCGACATGGTTCAACTGCCGGAGCTGTTACCGGCACCCGAAAAGGCATCAGAGGCGACTCTCCCGGAAATCCGGGCCACGGATATGCCCGGTCGGAAACGCCTGCAGTCGGGCGCCTTTACGGCGGCACTGACACCGCTGGAACACCCCGCCCTGGACTGGTGTTGTGGTAAGGGCCATCTGTCCAGGACGCTGGCGCCGTTTTGCCCCAGTGAGATACAGGGTTTCGAGTGGAATCCGGAGCTGGTGCGCGATGGCAACCGACTGGCACAACAGTTCGGAGATCCCGTGTCGATCCGCTGCCAGGATGTTATGGCAGAGGATTTGTCGCTTCCCAGCCGTCACCACGGTGTTGCACTGCATGCTTGTGGCGATCTGCACCGGCAGTTGCTGCAGCGAGGCAGTGAAGCCGGGTTGCCAAGATTGAGCGTCTCGCCCTGCTGCTACCACCTCACCGAGATGGAACACTACCGGCCGCTTTCACAGCGGGCGGCGGATCACCAAGAAGCGCTGCAGCCGAGCCGTAACGATCTTCGGCTTGCGGTTCAGGAAACCGTGACGGCACCGGCCCGGGTGAGGGAACAGACCCGCCTTGTCAGCCAGTGGCGCCTGGGATTTGATGGTCTGCAGCGGCAACTTCGTGGGTGTGATGAGTATCTGCCGGTTCCTTCGAATCCGCCCCGCCTTTTGAACAAAGGCTTTCCCGCCTTTTGCCGTTGGGCGGCGGCAAAAAAACAGCTCCGATTACTCGATACGGTGGACTTTGATCACTGGCAGGCGTTTGGCGTGCAACGGCTGGCCGAGGTTCGCCGCCATGAGCTGGTCAGGCATCTGTTCCGGCGCCCTCTGGAACTCTGGATGGTGTTGGATTACGCGCTTTTTCTGGAAGAACAGGGGTACAGGGTCAGGCTGGGGCATTTCTGCGACCGTTCACTGACACCCCGCAACCTGCTGCTTGATGCGGTCAGGGTTTCCGGTACTCAACCCGTTCAACACAGCCATCCCTGAAATACACATAGGTCAGCTCATAGAGCGCGCCGTAATAGCTGGTCTGGTAGATCCAGACTTCCTGGGGGCTGGTGTAG
>NZ_DDOI01000043.1:14836-15235 GCF_002341575.1 Marinobacter sp. UBA2498
GAGGGTTGCCGAAAGCACGGCGCACGTTGTCACGGGTCATGCCTCGCACCACCTGCTCACGAACCAGATAACGACGCAAATCGGTAGAGTTGATAAAACGGCATGTGCCGGCCTCTTTTTCTTGTTCTGACTCTTCGGTCTGCTCTTCTGGATCAGGGGACTCCTGCACCGGGAGGTTCTGATTGAAACTGCCGCCAATGCGGTTATCCCGTAGCTCAAGCGATTCAGCATCCTCGCCGCAGGGCTGGTCCGAGAACACCGTATTGCCGTCTTTTTCGCAGCGAAAAACCTGGGACTGCGCCGGCACTGCCAGAACAGAGAGCGTGAAGATCAGTGCCATGGCTCTGAGCATCGGTTCCTCGCATTTTTGCAGAAACAAAAAAAGGCGCCCGAAGGCGC
>NZ_DDOI01000043.1:15334-17018 GCF_002341575.1 Marinobacter sp. UBA2498
AAAAAAAGGCGCCCGAAGGCGCCTTTTCAAACCACTCAGGTAAAACCTTAAATTAACGGCGAACCTGAATGCGCGCTTCAACCCGGCGGTTGGCAGCTCGGCCGTCCGCTGTGTTGTTGGATGCGATCGGCTGCTCCTCACCGTAACCTACGGCTTCCACTCGTGCCGGATCAACACCCAGAGGCCCGGTCAGACGGCCAGCAACTGCTTCAGCGCGACGCTGGGACAGGAACTGGTTGTAGTCGGCAGCGCCACGGCTGTCGGTATGACCGGCGATTTCCACGATGGTTTCGGGGTTTTCCTGCATAAAGTCAGCGACGCGACGGATCTCCGCATCGTAGGCATTGCCGATGACCGAACTGTTGCTCGGGAACTGGACTTCAATGGTGAAGGTTTCGATGGTCTCGGTTACACCTTCACAACCTGTCTCATCAACCTCTGCGCCTGCGGTCGTATTTGGGCACAGATCCTGGCTGTTGACCACGCCGTCATTATCGCTGTCCAGCTCACATCCACGGCTGTTTACTTCCGCACCGCGCGGTGTGTCCGGGCACTGGTCACGACTGTCGGCCACGCCGTCGCGATCCGAATCCGGCTCGCAGCCATTGCTGTCAACGGTTGCGCCTGCCGGGGTGCCGGGGCACTGGTCCCGCGAATCCGGCACGCCATCACCATCTGCATCTGCCGGGCGCACAGGCGCCGGCGCTGCTTGCGCCACGGTGCGGGTAAACGCAAAACTGATGCCCAGAGAGACCTGAGTGTCGAAGGTGCTTTCATCAATGCCGTGGAATTCACGGAGGTCACCGCGCAGTGATACGGCGTCGCTGATGTTGTAGCGGAAGCCGGTACCCACGTTCACTCGGGTTTCGTCATGGTTGCTGCCCGCGGTGCGAACGCCACTGTTGTCCGAACCAAAGTCTGCATGGCCTGCGCCCAGAGAAACGTATGGGTTCCAGGCTTCGTCCGGCCCTGCAAAGTAATACGTACCGTCAACCCGAACTTCATCAAATTCCGATTCGCCCGGCACGTATTTGCGGTCTGCATCGGCACGTGAGTAAAGCGCCTCCACCGACCAGTGGGGACGGAAGCGGTATTCCACACCAACGCCGAAGGTGCCGGTTTCGCTCAGATCGCGCTTGTCGTCAAACAGCTGAAAACCTGCAAACGGGTTGATGTAAACGGTTTCCTGACGATCGGCCATGGCCGGGGTTGCCAGGGTAGCGGCCAGTACAGCCGCGGAAATCGGACGCATGACGTTCATGCAGAACCTCCTGTTCGTTATCGTTGTGGTACCGCACTTCCACATGAAAAGTGCTTGTATACCCGGAATTTAGGCCAGTAGGCCAAAAAAAACAAAAAAATGATACGGATTGTTACGTCCGCAATTGTACCCAGCTGACCTTTACGACCCCGAGGTCGTTTCAGGCCAGAGCGGAAAAATACAGATGCGCGCTTTTTTTACTGAAGTTAAGCACCTCGCCGTTGTCGAAATGTACCTCGAAAGAATTCTCATCTTCGGCGACCACCGAGCCGGGACCAAAGATCGCGTGGCCAAGACGTTTTTGATGCCAGAGTGGTTCCGTTGAGTTTTCGAATGTTGCCGCCTGGCCTTCAAGGGTGACGCTCTCCCGGTCGGCGTAACGCTGGCTGACCGGTGTCAGGGGGGCAGTTAACCGAATGGTTG
>NZ_DDOI01000043.1:17145-20569 GCF_002341575.1 Marinobacter sp. UBA2498
ATTCCTCGGCAAGTTCAAAGCAGCACTCTTCCACGAAACGGCTTGGGCCCAGATCGCCGTCCAGGTGCGGTTGCTTGCTGGCCGGTCGGGTGATCAGGTGCAGCTGCTGGCGTGTGCGTGTCATGGCCACATACAGCAGCCGTCGCTCGCTTTCCAGAAATGCTCTGGCATTGTCCTGGGGGCGGGGGCTGTACGGCAGGTATTTCTCCTGCAGTCCGGGAATGATAACTGTTGGCCATTCCAGACCCTTGGTGCGGTGAATCGTTGAGAGAAGCACTCCACCCTGCTGTTTTTCACCTGCCTGCTGCTTGAGGGTTTTCAGGTGCTCCAGGGCGCCTTCAGCTGTGACATCAAGGCTTTTTAGGTACTGCCGGAATCCTTGTATCGTATCGATCCGTTCCTCGGCACTCTCATGCGTCAGCGCCAGGCTGCGGATGCCCTCGTAAAGATCAGTGTGCTCGGCATAGACACTGATCAGTCCTGCAACCGGGCCTCCGTAGCTGCGCAGTTGGGCAAGCACTTCGCCGAGTTTCCTGAGCTTGCGGGCGGCCATGGGCGCAAGCGCGTCGAAGTCCATCGCCAGCAGACGTTCGTGCCAGCCACTGGAAAATCCTGCGAGGAAACGCGCCAACTGCTCCAGCTCCGGCTCTTTCAGACCCACATGAGGAAAGCGCAACAACTGCCGTGCCAGCTCCAGGCGATCCTCGTCCGGCAGGTTTTCCAGTTTCCCGGTCACCACCATCAGAAGGGCAGTGATCGCCTGAACTTCCCGGCTGAACAGCGCGCCCTTGCCGGCATCAATCCGGTAGGGAATCTGACGAGCCAGCAACTTCAGCTCGATAGGGACACTCTGACTCCAGACCCGGAACAGAATGGCCGTGCCTGCCAGAGCCGGTTCCGATTGGCCCTGAAGAATTTGCAGCACGGTATCGGCATCGCTCTCCGCCCGATGCAGGGTGATCTCCGTGCCGGGCGTCGAAGGGTGGGAATGACAAAGCACATCCTTGCGTCCGGTGTTGTGGCAGATCAGATGGTTTGCCAGCAACGCCACCCGATGGCCGTAGCGGAAGGTGTAACTGAGGGTCTGCTCCAGCGGGCTTTCGAACTCATCGCTGAACCGCTTGAGGATAAACTCGGGCTTCGCGCCACGGAACTCATAGATCGTTTGGTCCGGGTCCCCGACCACCGTCACCCGGGCCCGGTCTCCGGCCACGTATCGCAATAGCAGATGCTGGATCTCATTGGTGTCCTGGTACTCATCCACCAGAATCAGATCCATCTTGTTGCCCACCAGCCGCTGCAACGGAGAGTTCTGGTGAATCGCCATCACGGGCTCATACAGCATATCGGCATAACTGATCCGACCCTGGCTTTTACGCCACTGCTCAAAGCTGTGGAACAGATCAATGAGGTACTTGTGCTTGTCCGAATACCCCAACTCCTCAAACACGATCTCCGCCGGTGACAGTGTTGTCTTTACCAGATCAATAAACCCCGTCGCCGTCTCGACAAAATCCTTCTTGTTGCGCCGTATCTCATCCGCCAGATCCTCCGGCGCCAGCCGCCGGGTTAACTGCCAGGCCTGAAAACTGATCTCCTGCTCGGTCAGAATCTTGTCTGAAAACCCCGGCAGATAGCCCTCCCGCACAAACCGTTTGTACAGCCGCAAGCCCATGGCGTGATAGGTCCGGATCTCCGGCAACGCCAACCCACTCTGAGCACACACCTCCTGCAGCTTGCGCTCGAAATCCACCCGGGCGCTGCGGTTGAACATCAACACCAGCATCCGGTCCGGATCATGCCCCTGTTCCAGCAGGTACCGAATCCGCCACGCAAGCGTCGACGTCTTGCCACTGCCTGCCACGGCGGTAATCACCGAATGCTCATAGCCCGCGGTGATAATCGCCCGCTGCTCATCGGTGAGGAAATCCGGAAGGTTGGTGGTCTCAGGAATTTGGGGTTCGGTCGGCATGGCCGGTATTGTAACGGCCTGCTGGTAGAGCGGATACCGCTCCCGCATAATTGCGATCAAAACATGAGAGCGAAAGGGTCTTAAACATGGAAATGTCCGAATCGGTAAACGTACTTGGCGAAAAACTCGAAACCTGCGGCAAAGACCCGATCACCGGCTTTTACCGCGATGGCTGCTGCAACGTCGGCCCGGATGATTTTGGCCTGCACGCCGTCTGCGCCGTGGTAACCGACGAATTCCTCGAATTCTCCAAAGCCCAGGGCAACGACCTCAGCACCCCCAGGCCTGAATTCGGCTTCGAAGGCCTGAAAGCGGGCGATAGCTGGTGCCTGTGTGCCGGCCGGTGGCAGGAAGCCTTTGAAGCCGGCTGTGCCCCCAGGGTCCGACTGCGGGCTACCCATCGGGCTGCCCTTGAAAAATGCGCCCTGGACGACCTCAAGTCTCATGGTGCCGACCTTAGCTGATGAGCCATTCCGGATCCGATGCCAAAGCGGATCCGTCCGCATGGCGTGCCCTGCAGGACAGCCTCACCGCCAACGGTGAACGCCGACTGGTTCTGCTTGAGGGTGATCGGGAACAGAACCTCAGGTGGCTTTCCGGTCTGTTACCCGGGTTGGAAATACAGAGCGGCCTATGGACGGGACCAGCGGATCATAGCCCCGATACCCGGCTGACCCGGGTCACGCCTCCCGGGGCTCGAAAGTGGCTCGGGTGTGAAGTCTCGCTTATCGTCTGGGATGGCTGGCACGGCAATCCTCCGGATGCCTTTGCCGCGCTCTCGGGTGCGCTCACCGCTGGTGGCCTGCTGTTCTGGCTGATGCCGCCGCTGGCAGAGTGGTCCCGCTTTGCGGATCCCGATTACTCGAGAACCGGTCTGGAGCATGGTCCGAACCATCCGTTTGCTGCCCGCATGGCCGACCTGCTTGCCGACGATGATGCGGTCATCCGGGTGTCGCCCGACCGTCCGGAATCACGGCCGCCGGTTCCACCCCTGCCTGAGAAACGCTTTCGAATCGCCGCCACCCGGGATCAGGAACAATTGGTTCAGCGCCTCGTCCGTTTTGGCCTGGGCCGACGGCGCCGGCCGCTGGTAGTGACGGCGGACCGGGGCCGTGGCAAATCTGCGGCGATGGGCATGGCTGCAGCCGAATTGTTGCGCCAAGGCAGGCAGGACATCGTGGTTACCGCGCCCTCGGAGCAGAATGTGGAGACCCTCTTTCGCCACGCCCGTGAGTCTCTCGGGGACGAATTGGCCGAAGCCAGCCCGGGGATACTCGCCTCCCGAACCGGTGGCCGCCTGAGGTTTATGCCGGTGCGTGACTTGCTGGCTTTGCGGCCGGAAGCCGAAGTGGTCCTGGTGGATGAGGCAGCAGCGATTCCGGCGCCGCTGCTGAAATCGGTTCTGCTCGGCTGGCCGAGAGTGGCGTTCGCCACCACGGTTCATGGTTACGA
>NZ_DDOI01000043.1:20667-23108 GCF_002341575.1 Marinobacter sp. UBA2498
GCCATTCGTTTTCGACAGGTCCTTGATCAATCAACGCCCCAGTGGCAGTCGGTAACGTTGAGCGAGCCGGTACGCTGGTCCATGAACGATCCGCTGGAAGCCCTGATTAGCCGACTCTTTTTGCTGGAGGCCGACGGTGGTCGCTTGCCCGGTAAAACTGAATACAGCGCCGGCGAGCTGGTCATCGAACCCTGGGAGCCGGCAACGGCAAGTGACGAAGCTCTGTCCCGTGCCTTTGGGTTGCTGGTGGATGCCCATTACCGGACCAGCCCCGCTGATCTGAGGCAGTGGCTGGATGACCCGGCCGCCCGTAGCTGGCGCGCGCGAATTGGCGATCAGACGGTTGGTGTGCTCTGGTGCGCGCTCGAAGGTGGCCTTCCGGATGAGCTGGCACAGCAGGTCAGTCTGGGTACCCGGCGAATACGGGGCCATCTGCTGCCGCAATCGTTGGCCAGCCACAGCGGCTATCCCGAGGCCGCGGTCCTGCGGGGTCTGAGGGTTGTCCGCATTGCAGTATCAGACGAGGTCAGACGCGCGGGCATTGGCCAATGCATGGTGCAGGCTGCCAGGGGGTATGCCGCCGAGCAGGATGTTGATTACCTCGGAACCAGCTTCGGTGGCAGCGCTGACCTGCTCGCGTTTTGGCAGACCTGCGGTCTGCATGTTGTCAGGGTTGGCTTGCAGCAGGAAGCATCCAGTGGCGAATATCCACTGCAGATGGTGGCCGGCTTTTCGCAGGCTGGTCGCGATCTGGAAGGGCGCATTCGCAACCGCCTGGCCGATCATTGGCTTACTCTCTTGCCTGGCAACTGGCAGGGGCTGGAGCCAACATTGCTGGCCGGGATAACCGCCGATCTGCCCACCGGGCCGACGCTGGACAAGGATGATTTGCGGGATCTGAGCAATTTCGCCAATGGGCATCGTGGCTTTCAGGTTACTGTCCCGGTATTGCGGAAGCTGAGTCAGGCACCGGGGATCATGGCGTGGCTGAAAAGCCATGAGGCGCTTGCGGTCTGGTGCCAGAGTGTTCTTCAGGGGCGGCCCTGGTCCGCGCTGCAGGCGGACAGGCTTTGCCTGGGCCAGAGAGAAGGCGAAGATCGTCTGCGACAGGTGGTGCGTGATCTTTTGAAGGATGGCCCGGGTTTGTGACTCGCTCGATTTAATTTCCGCCGGTGTCTGCCCAGAATGGGCCCTCGTATCCTTTCAACGAGATCCACAGAGACTGTTTGTTATGGCCAAGGGAACCGGCGCCTTCCGTTTTTTGCTCATATTGCTTCCGCTTGTTGTTTTCCTGTCCGCCTGCGCCTCCCCGAACCAACCGGTTGCTCTGAGCCCCGAGGCCCTGGCCGAGGCGGATGCAATGCTGGTTTCAGCCGCCGGGAAGGGTGAAAAGCGGCGGGTGCAGCTGTTGTTGTCGGCCGGCGCCAATGTAAACACCAGTGATCAGTACGGTTATACGCCCGTGATGCGGGCGGCGGAAAACGGTCATCTGTCGGTGGTGAAGGTATTGGTGGCAGCCGGTGCCAACGTCAACGTGAGTCAGGGGGGCGAATCCCTGCTGATGAAAATCGTGGCCAACGGGGATTTGCTGACGGCGGAGAGGCTGGTGGCGGCCGGAGCCGACGTCAATTACGAGGCGAGCGATGGCCAAACGGCACTGGACGTTGCCCGCGCCACCAACAATCGGGATCTGGAAATGTTGCTGGTGCAGGCGGGCGCCGAGTTCTAGCGCCGACCGGCTTACTCCAGGCCCATCGGATCCGTCTCGTCATCCCACTCCGGGGTGAAATGAGCCGCAACCACGTCTTCCGGCACATCGGCCACGCTCGGGTAACTCCATTTTGGCTGACGGTCCTTGTCGATAGCCAGAGCCCGGATTCCCTCTGCCAGATCGGGACGCCGGATGCATTCCGAGACCATGGCCAGTTCCATCCGGAAAATATCCTTCAGGGACATCTGCTGGGCTTTTTTCAACTGCGTCCACACCAGCCACGCCGACACCGGACATCCGGTTCTCAGTGTGTTCATGCACGCATGCCACCAGTCGCAGTCCACTTCGGCTGTCAGCAATTGATCGACAATCTCAGGCAGTTCATCACCGGCGCTCAGCCGGGCAATCCGCTGTTCGTGCGTAGCAAGATTGCTGGGTGGAAGAGCCCGGTAATCCGGTGTCTGGATCTGATTGAGTAAGCGGAACAGGCGGTTGTCATCGGCAGCGGTCTGCCCGGTCCAGCGCTCTGACGCCAGGCGGTCGAGCAAACGTTCCCGGTCTTCCTGGAGAATGGCCATATCCGCGAGGCCAACCCGAAGGGTATCGCTTACGTTCAGGCGGGCGCCGGTCAAACCCATGAACAAACCCAGCCGGCCGGGCAGTCGATTCAGAAACCAGCTGGCGCCCACGTCGGGAAACAGACCGATGGCGATCTCGGGCATGGCCAGGG
>NZ_DDOI01000043.1:23161-24519 GCF_002341575.1 Marinobacter sp. UBA2498
GATCTCGGGCATGGCCAGGGTGACATCCGGCGTCACCAGCCGATACCGGCAGCCGGCAAACACGCCAAGTCCACCACCCATCACCACGCCGTGGGCAATGCCAAGCACAGGTTTCGGAAAGCGGTGAATGCTGTAATCCATCCGGTATTCCCGGCTGAAAAACCGTACCGGTTTCTCCGGCTCTTGCCCATCGAGAATTGCATCATAGAGTTCGCGGATATCACCGCCGGCGCAAAAGGCTCTCTCACCGGCGCCCTGAATGACCACGATGCAGATTCGGTCATCATTGGCCCAGCGGTCCAGGATGTCCTGGATCTGCTCGATCATGTGTTCGGAAAGCGCGTTGAGAGTGCCCGGGGAGTTCAGTGTCAGAACACCCATGTGCCCTTCGCGGCATGCAAGTTCCTCGGCCTCTACAGACATTGGCGTTTTCTCCGGAGAATTAAATCAATCTTGGATACGGAATCGAACGTACTTTCACCCTAATAGCCAGAACAGGAAAGAGGACTAACGTCGAAAAGATGTCCTTGACCTATCGCATTTGAGGTTGCCCCGCTCTGTGCTATAAGTGCAAGTCAGTTTAGTGCCCGGCCTCCGAACCGGCCTTAAAATCTGGAAAATGACGATGAGAGGGTAATAACAATGAATCTGAAACACTACGCTGTTGCGGGAATTTTTGCGCTTGGCGCTGCTGTGCCTGCAGTAGTTTCTGCCGCAGATGCCGAAGCCGGCAAGGCCAAGGCGGCTGTCTGTGCTGCGTGCCATGGCCAGAATGGTCTTGCGCAAATTCCGACATACCCGAACCTGGCGGGCCAGAACGAGCAGTACCTGGTATCGGCCCTGAAGGCGTACAAGAACAAGCAACGCTCTGGCGGCCAGGCTGCGATTATGCAGGGGCAGGCTGCTGCCCTGAGTGACACTGATATCGCCAACCTCGCGGCCTACTACGCCAGTCTGCCGGCAGACGGCGGCAAGTAAGCCTTACCCTGTCAGCGAAGCGGCTCAGGCCGCTCCGCTGACGATGCGATAGCTCGGTCTGTAAGCCGAAGAACCCGGTAGTTTCATTCGGTTCTGGGTCACAAACTGCTCGAGCATGGCTTCGAGCGGTTTTATCAGAGTCGGGTCGCCTGCGATTTCGAATGGCCCCTTCTCCTGAACCTGTCGTATGCCACCCTCCTTGACGTTACCGGCAACAATGCCACTGAAGGCCTTGCGCAAATTCGCAGCGATAAGGTGCACAGGCTGGTCCCGGTGCAGCTCCAGCGCCCGCATGTTGTCGTGATTGGGCTCGAACGGCAGCTGGAACACCGGGTCGATCTTCAGCATCCAGTTGAAATAATAGGCATCCTGCATGGCGC
>NZ_DDOI01000043.1:24624-31565 GCF_002341575.1 Marinobacter sp. UBA2498
GCGCCGGAACGTCTCGACCTCCTTCATCCCTTTTTTCATGGTCTGGGCCACGCGCACCGGATCGTCGATGATGATCTCGTATTTGCTCGCAGCCTCATCCCCGAGGGCGTTCCGGATGAACTTGTCGATCATCTCGAAGTATTCCGCGTTTTCCTGCCGGCCGGTAAATACCACCGGGAAGGGTAGATCCGCATTGTCCGGATGCAGCAGGATCCCGAGCAGGTAGAGAATTTCCTCGGCGGTGCCGACACCGCCCGGGAATACAATCACGCCGTGACCACAGCGGACGAACGCTTCCAGGCGCTTTTCAATGTCCGGCATGATGACCAGTTCATTGACGATAGGGTTTGGGGCTTCGGCGCCAATGATGCCGGGTTCTGTAATACCGATGTAGCGACCGTTCTTTACCCGCTGCTTGGCGTGGCCAATGGTGGCACCTTTCATGGGCCCTTTCATGGCACCCGGGCCACATCCGGTGCAGATGCTCAGGGCCCTGAGCCCCAACTGATGACCGACATCCTTGCTGTACTGGTATTCTTCATGCCCGATGGAGTGGCCACCCCAGCAGACCACCAGGTCCGGTTGTCGTCCTGCCTGCAGCACCCGGGCGTTGCGGAGAATGTGGAATACGTAATTGGTCAGGTCTTCTGGATCATCCCGGCGAAAACCGGCGGCTGTCTGAGGGATCGAATGCGAGTAGATAATGTCTCGTAAAACCGAGAACAGGTGCTCGCGGATCGCCCTCAGCATTTCGCCATCAACAAAGGCATGGCCGGGCGCATTGATCAGTTCCAGTTTGAGGCCCCGGGGCTGCGGTACCAGGCGGACATCAAAGTCGGCATGGGATTCCATCAATGCCTTGCAGTCGTCAGTCTCGATGCCGGTATTGAGAACCGCCAGCGCGCATTGGCGGAACAGCCGGTAAAGGCCGCCTTCGCTGCGGTCCTTGAGGCGGTTGACCTCATGATTGGAGAGAATTTCAAGGCTGCCCTCTGGTGAGACGAGGGCATTGATGGTGGTTTCCTGCATTAACGGTGAAACTCCTGGATGTTGCGGAAATGCCCGATTTTGAGGCACGCAGTCAAAAGGGTAGACTAAGGCCTTTCAGTACAATACGCCACCCGACAAAATTCCGATTTATGAAACTGCTTATTCGTCCCGCTCCGGAAGTTGCTATCAAGAGTAAACCCGTCCGTCGCCAGCAGATGCGTCATCTGCGCCAGAACATCCGAAAGCTGCTGGCGCGGCTTGATCCGGAGATTCGGGTTGAAGGCAGCTGGGACAGGGTAGACGTGGAGGTGCCAGACGGTCGTGGGTTGTCCGGGCCGGCCCTTGAGCTGCTTTTGCGCATACCGGGCATTTCCACGATCCAGGAAATCGGAGCGTTTCCATTTGTCAGTCTGGAAGACGTTGCCGAGAAGGCTGTTGAGGCCTTTGCGGACCGGTTGGCTGGCAAAACCTTTGCCGTCAGGGCCCGACGTCACGGTGAACACAGTTTCCGCTCTATTGATCTGGAGCGCACCGTGGGTGCCGCGCTTATGCAGGCATCGGGTGCCAGTGGGGTTGATCTGAAATCCCCACAGGTTGAGGTGCGGATTGAAGTCCAGGACGACCAGTTCCATATTGCCCATCGCAAGCACCGGGGGTTGGGCGGCTATCCGCTGGGCAGTGTCGAAAATGTGCTGACCCTGATTTCCGGGGGCTATGATTCTTCGGTGGCGGCTTACTTGATGATGCGAAGGGGTTTGCGCAATCACTTCCTGTTTTTCAACCTCGGAGGCACGGCTCACGAGGTTGGTGTGCGCCAGGTGGTGCACTACCTGTGGGATCGCTACGGTGCCTCCCACAGTGCCAAGTTTATCTCGGTACCCTTCGAGGGCGTGGTTGCCGAAATCATGCGATCGGTGAATCACCGTCACTGGGGGGTGGTTCTGAAACGCCAGATGCTGATGGCGGCTGCCGAGATTGCTCGCAAGAACAACTCAGTGGGCGTGGTAACCGGCGATGCAGTGGCCCAGGTTTCGAGTCAGACTCTGAGCAACCTCAACGTGGTAGACAGGGCCAGTGACGAGGTGGTTCTGCGCCCTTTGGTGTCCATGGACAAGGAATCCATTATCCGCATCGCGCGGGAAATCGGCACGGAATCTTTCGCACGAACCATGCCTGAATACTGCGGAGTGATCTCCCAGAAGCCTGCCACCCGGGCCAAGCTGCACCGGGTGGAAGAAGACGAGGCCCAAATGGACGCCGCGGTTCTGGCAAACGCCATTGAGGCACGTGAGGAAACGCCGGTAAACCGGTTGCTGGAAACCACGGTAACGCCAGAGGAAGTGGAGCTCGTGCAGACACCCTCGGTGGATGATGTGATCATCGACGTGCGTCACCCCTCGGAAGGCGAGCAGTCACCGTTGATGTTGACCAACAACGAGATTCTGCAGATTCCATTCTATGAGCTGAACCAGCAGATACCAGAACTGCCGGCGAACCGGCAATACCTGTTGTACTGCGATCGCGGCACCATGAGCCGCATGCACGCCGGGCATCTGAAGGCCGAAGGGCACGAAAACGTGAAGGTATACGTGCCCGCAGCCTGAAGCGTCAGCCTGCCAGACCTTTGAAGAACTGCTGGACGTTCTCGCTCAGAGCCTCCAGATCGTAGCCCCCCTCCTGAACCACCAGCGTCGGCAGCCCCAGCTGACGCACATGGGTGCTGAGCTTGCAGAACCCTTCGGAAGAGACTGACACCTTGGCCTGTGGATCGTTCTTGTAGATATCGAAGCCGAGGGCAAGGATCAGGGCATCCGGCTGGAAAAGTTTGATGGCCGCCAGGGCTTCATCCAGTTTTGCGAAGAAATCTTCTTCCGTTGATCCGTGGGGCATCGGCATGTTGATGTTGTAGCCAAAACCTTCCCCTTCACCACGTTCGTTCTCAAAGCCGCTGACGACCGGGTAGAAGTTGGTGGTGTCGCCATGGATGGAGATGTACAGCACATCGCTGCGATCGTAGAAGATTTCCTGAATGCCCTGGCCGTGGTGCATGTCGGTATCCAGAATCACGATCCTGGGGAACCGTGTTTTCATGTGCTCGGCGGCGATGGCGGCATTGTTCAGGTAACAGAAACCACCGGCTGCATCCCGGCGGGCATGGTGCCCCGGCGGGCGACAGACCGCATACGAAGTCCGGTCGCCGGCGATCAGTGCATCAGCCGCACCCAACGCGCTCTGGGCAGACCAGTACGCGGCATGCCAAGTGTGTTCGCCAATCGGACAGCTGCCATCAGCCTGATAGCGGGCCGCCTCGGCGAGAATGCCAGTCAGGTGATTCGGGGAACGGACGAAAATATTCGAAATAACCTCATCGCCCCAGTCATCCATCTGTTTCCAGCGCCGATGCGCAGATTCAAGAAAGCGCAGGTAGCCCAGATCGTGGACTTTTGAAATCGGCCCCGCGCCCTGGTCTGCTGGCTGCAGCACAGAGATGCCCAGTTCCCTGAGTCCGCCCAGCATTTCACCAGTGCGGGCAGGAATTTCCTGGGGCTGGCGCATCTGTCCCCGGGTAAAGTAGGTCTGTGGAACATGCTCATCCTGTGCGGGATGGAAAAATGCCTTCATTGTCCGGTCTCCTGGGTGTCTGATCCCCCGAGTATAGGCACACTCAGGCGATGATCAAAAGCCTGCCCTTGACTTTACAGGTTGGGATACAACATCCACTATGAAAGACATAAAACACTGACGCAACCAGATTACCCTTACTGCGCCCCACTCGGGGCGGAGCCAATCACAGAAGAGGAGCCGAGATGATCGAGTCACCCCTGCTGGAAAAGCTGACCGGCTATATCGGTGGTCGCTGGACTGACAATGAACATGGCAACACCTTCGATGTCTATAACCCGGCAACGGGTAAGGTGATCGCCCAGGTCGCATCCATGTCGGAAGACGAAGTGAACGCCGCCGTTGCCTCCGGCAAGTCGGCACTGCGACTGACCAGTCCCTACAGCATCGAGACCCGCCGGAAGTGGCTGGAAGACATCCGGGATGCGCTCAAGGCCAACAAGGAGGAAGTCGGTCGGATCCTGTGCATGGAGCATGGCAAGCCGCTGCAGGAGGCCCAGGGTGAAGTGGATTACGCCGCCGGGTTCTTCGATTACTGCTCCAAGCACATCCAGGCCCTGGATGCCCATACCATTCCGGAAAAGCCGAAAGACTGCACCTGGACGGTTCACTACCGGCCCATTGGTGTCACCGGCCTGATCACGCCCTGGAACTTCCCCATTGGCATGATCGCGAAGAAGCTCTCCGCTGCGCTGGCGGCAGGCTGTCCCTCGGTGATCAAACCGGCCAGCGAAACCCCGCTGACCATGATCGCCCTGTTCAGCCTGATGGATAAGCACACCGACATACCTGACGGCATGGTGAACCTGGTGATGGGTAAAGCCAGCGTGATCGGCAAGGTTCTCTGCGAGAGCCCCGACGTGCCCATGCTCAGCTTTACCGGTTCCACCGAAGTGGGCCGCAAGCTCATTGTCGATACGGCGGATCAGGTCAAGAAACTGGCCCTGGAGCTGGGCGGCAACGCGCCGTTCATTGTCTTTGATGATGCCGATCTGGACGCTGCAGCTGATAACCTCATCGCCAACAAATTCCGTGGTGGTGGCCAGACCTGTGTCTGTGCCAACCGGATTTTCGTGCATGAGAAAGTGGCCGATGCCTTCGGTGAAAAGCTTGCCGAGCGTGTTAACAAGATGACCGTCGGTGACGGCATCAACGGCGACGTGGATCTTGGCCCGCTGATTAACCAGGCTGGCTACGACAAGGTCAAACGCCACGTTCAGGACGCCCTTGAAAAAGGCGCCACCCTGGTTGCCGGCAAGAAGCCGGAAGATCTTGGCAACGACCTGTTCTTCCCGCCCACCGTGGTCCACGGTGTGAACCGGGAGATGTCCTGCTACCAGGAAGAAACCTTCGGCCCGCTGGTACCCATGGCCCTGTTCCGCACGGAAGAGGAAGTCATCGAAGCCGGTAACGACACCGAGTTCGGCCTGGCCTCCTACGTGTTCACCAACGATGCCGAACGCGCCCAGCGTGTGGCTGCCGGCCTTCGCTTCGGCCACTGTGGCTGGAACACCGGCACCGGCCCGACACCGGAAGCGCCGTTTGGTGGCATGAAGGCCTCCGGCATCGGTCGTGAAGGCGGCCTGGAAGGTCTGTTCGAGTTTGTAGAAGCGCAGACTGTACCAAGAGGTTTTTAACAGAGAAGCCATCTCCAAAGCGAGATAAGCGCGGGGGCGGGGCTCTGTTCAGGACTGTCTGTGGCCAAGGATGGCCACAGCCAAGCGCACATGGATGTGCTCGTAGCGTGTCCTGAACAGAGCCCCGCCCTCGTGCGTTCCTCCCTGGATAAGGGCTAACCCAGACCCCAAAGAAATCCCTCTTTTCTCCTGTTATACTCAACAACCTGTTTATTTAACCAGTAGCGAACCGATTCTTTATGGACGTCTCCCACATCATCGATCCGTTGAACGATGCCCAGCGTGAAGCTGTTACCGCTCAGAACGATCACCTTTTGGTTCTGGCCGGCGCAGGAAGTGGCAAAACCCGTGTTCTGGTGCACCGGATCGCCTGGTTGATGACCGTGGATCGGGTACCGCCCACTGGCATCCTGGCGGTTACGTTTACCAACAAGGCCGCCAAGGAGATGCGTTACCGTATTGAGCAGATGATGGACATTCCGGCTCGCGGCCTCTGGTTTGGCACCTTTCATGGCATCGCGCACCGTCTGTTGCGCTCGCACTGGAAAGACGCTGGCTTGCCGGAGAACTTCCAGGTGCTGGACAGTGACGACCAGCTGCGGCTGATCAAGCGGGTGATGCGGGAAAACCAGATTGATGAGAGCAAGTGGCCGCCGAAGCAGGCCCAGTGGTTTATCAGTAGCCAGAAGGACGAAGGGCTGCGGGCGGATCATATCCAGGAGAATCCGGGCGACCATTTCCTGTCGATCATGCTGAAGATCTATCGCCAGTACGAAAAACTCTGCCAGCAGGGTGGTCTGGTGGATTTTGGCGAGTTGTTGCTGCGATCCCATGAACTGTGGCTGCATCGTCCGGAGCTGCTGGCCCATTACCAGAGCCGGTTCCAGCATATCCTGGTGGACGAGTTTCAGGACACCAACACCATTCAATACGCCTGGCTGCAGGTGCTGGCCAGCAATCGCGTGCCAATGACGGTGGTGGGGGACGACGATCAGTCTATCTACGGCTGGCGGGGCGCCAAGGTCGAAAACATCCAGCAGTACCAGCGGGATTTCCCCAATGCCCGGTTGGTGCGTCTGGAGCAGAATTACCGCTCCACCCAGATGATCCTGAAGGCGGCCAACGCGGTGATCGCCAACAACCAGGGCCGGCTGGGCAAGGAGCTCTGGACCGACGGTCCGGAAGGCGAACCGATCAGCCTGTACGCGGCGTTCAACGAGCAGGACGAAGCCAACTACATTGCCGACAGCATTTCTGCCTGGGTGCAGGACGGCAACCTGCGCAGTGAATCCGCGATTCTCTATCGCTCCAACGCCCAGTCCCGGGTGCTGGAAGAATCGCTGATGCGCCAGGGCATTCCTTACCGGGTATACGGTGGCCTGCGATTCTATGATCGTCAGGAAATCCGCAACGCCCTGGCATATCTGCGGTTGGTCCAGTATCGCCGCGACGATGCGGCGTTTGAGCGGGTGGTGAACGTGCCGCCCCGTGGCATTGGCGCCAAGAGCCTGGCGGAGCTTCGGGAATACGCGACCGAGCAGAGTATCTCATTGTGGGAATCCGCCGAGCGTCTGCTGGAAGCCGGGCAGGTTAAAGGCCGGGCCAAAACCGGGCTGCAGTCTTTCATTGCGATCATCGAAGGCCTCTCCGACATGGTGGGCGATGCTTCGTTGCATGGCCTGATGAAGCAAT
>NZ_DDOI01000043.1:31698-31857 GCF_002341575.1 Marinobacter sp. UBA2498
CTGATGAAGCAGACCATCGAAAACAGCGGGCTGAAGGACTATCACGCCAGCGAAAAAGGTGAGAAAGGCCAGGCCCGGGTGGAGAACCTCGAGGAACTGGTCAATGCGTTGTCTGACTATGAGGTGGAGGACGGCGTGGACGCGCTGTCGGAATTCATT
>NZ_DDOI01000046.1:0-16817 GCF_002341575.1 Marinobacter sp. UBA2498
AGCGGTCAGTGGCTGGTGTGTGGCAAGCCCGACATCGTCAAGCAGCATAACTCCAAGGTATACGGCAAGGCGCCGATCGGGGCACCGCCCATGTCGGTACCGCACCTCGATACCCGCATCATTAATGGCGAGCCGGCCCTTCTGTTTGGCCCGTTTGCCGGTTTCACTACCCGCTTCCTGAAGCAGGGCTCGATCTTTGATCTGATTGGTTCGGTGAAGCCCACCAACCTGAAGCCCATGCTCTCGGTGAGCAAGAGCAACATGGACCTGACCCGCTACCTGATCGGGGAAGTGTTCCAGTCCCACAGTGACCGGGTGGCATCGCTGCGCAACTTCTTCCCGGATGCCATGGAAGAGGACTGGCAGCTGCGTATGGCCGGCCAGCGTGTGCAGATTATCAAGCAGGTTGATGGTGGCGGTGGCAAGCTCGAGTTCGGCACTGAAATCGTGGCCGCCAAGGACGGAACCCTGGCAGCGCTGCTGGGCGCTTCCCCGGGCGCATCCACTGCCGCCAATGCCATGATCAACGTTATCGAGCGTTGCTTCCCGGAGAAGATCAAGACTCCGCAGTGGCAGGAGCGCATGAAAGAGCTGGTGCCGTCGTACGGCCAGTCCCTCGTTGAGGACGAAGCGTTGCTGACGAAAGTCCGCGAGCGGACCCTGTCGACCCTCAAATTGGGCTGATATTCCTAAACGTTCTAAAAAACCGAAAGGCACTGCGACTGCTGGATTTTACGCCGGTGATCGCGGTGCTTTTCTCGTTTCAGAAGGCCGCGAAATTTGCGATTTTACAGCTTCCGCGTAGGGTTATAAGGCAACCCTTATGAAAGGAGAGAGCCTGTGAGTGAGCAAAAGTACAATCCTGAGAAAGGGTATATCGCGCTGTTGGGCTGGAGCCTGAATGCGGTTGAAGCGGCCGACAAGTTTGATCGTCGGTATGTTGTCGTGGCCCCGGATTGGGCGGAAGCCTACTGCGAAGAGCATGACATTCCCTATGTGCCCTGGAATTTCGAGCGCCTGAACGATCGCTCCGTAGAAATTGCGCAGACCCTCAAGGAGATGGGCGTTGATGTCGCCATTCCGTTGTTTGAGGAGACTGTCGAGTGGGCGGGTGCCATTAACTCGGTGTTGATGGACAAGCCGCGCCTGTTTGGCCAAGCCATGCTGTTGCGTGACAAGGCACTGATGAAACGCCGCGCCCAGCTTGGTGGCATCCGGGTGGGTATTTTTGAGGAAGCCCACGATAAGGGCGACGTTATCCGATTCCTCAAGCGGGTAAACCAGACCCTGCTCAAGCTGGATGGCGACCCCAATGACCCGATCCACCTCAAGGCGTTTGACAAGGCCGGGTGCCTGGGTCACCGGGTTATCCGTACTCCCGACGAGGTCGATACCATTCCGGAAGAAGAGTTTCCGGTCCTGATGGAATCGCACCTGGACGGCTGGGAGTTTGCGGTAGAAGCCTGGATCCACAATGGCAAGATCGCCTTCCTGAACATTTCCGAGTATGTGACTCTGGGCTATTCGGTATTTGTGCCCGCAACACCGGACCTGGAAAAGTATCGCGACCAGATTCGCGGCGAAATCGAGAAGCTGATCAAGACCTTCGATATCGAATTCGGGTTTATCCACCCGGAGTACTTCGTGACCAGCGACCGGACCATGTACTTTGGCGAGGTGGCCTATCGCCCACCGGGCTTCAAGGTATTCGAGCTGCTTGAGCGTGCCTATGGCTTCAACGCCTATCAGGGCATGATCCTGGCCTTTGACCCGAAGACCACGGAAGAGGAAATCAAGGCCTTCTTCCCGAAGGAGGTGGTGGATGCGAAGGGTTACGCCGGTTGTTTCGGTGTGTATCCGCGCCGCCGGGTTGTCAGCAAGCTGGAAATTCCGGAGGAGACCGAAAATCACGAGTATTTCGAGTCTCACGAGCTGACTGCGCCGCTTGAAGAGACGGTCACCAAGCGTACCGCTTTCGGTACCCACTGGGGGCTGGTGTATTTCTTCGGTGAAGACCCCTATGTCATGCGGGACCTCCTGAAACATCAGGAAGACCTCGATTTCTATGTATAATCAGGAGAAGCATTAACAACAACCGGGTTTGGTGCCAGGCCCTGAGGATTATCGTTTGAACGATCACCAATCGGGCAGCGCAGCGCCAGCTGTAAACGTTGACAAGCTGGCTCAACGCCTGGATGACGCCATTCAGGCTTTGGAAGAAAGCCGGTCTTTTACCAAGGCCGGCAAACTGCCGCGTGTGCTGGATATTGCCCGCCGGGTCCTGCTGCAGCCGGATGGCTGCCGGATCATCGAGGAGCGCGCTGAGCGCCTTGAACTGGCGGGTGTCTTTGCCGGCACCGACTGGGCCGAACCCGGTATTCTCCTTCCCACGCTGACAACCTATTCGCTGCAGAGCCAGAATGCCGATACCGTCGTCATTGAGGCCTTCAGCGAATTGCGGCTGCTTGCCGTCGCCCGGGGCAGCTATCTGCACCCTTCGGTGTCGGCTGAACAGGCCCACCACTATCTGACCCAGGTTCTTGCCATCAACCTCGGCCTGCTGTTTGGCATGACCGGCGAGGCTGAGCGGGAGCAGGGCAAGCTCGCGCTGATCAGCCAGAACCTTGTGCAGTACGTGGCCCACCACATCGGCTACGAACATGTCATTGATAGTCTGATCGAGGAGATCTGGCGGATCCTTGAACAGCGACCGATCCAGGTATCGGACGTACGCAAGATGATTACCCAGATTGCCCTTTGCCGGGCCGATCCGCAGGCCGATCTGGGCAGTGCCGGGCGCGGTGCCGACCGGTTGATCTCCAGCCTCTATGGGCCCACCCGGGCCTGCAGTGAAGACCCCGGAACCGTGGTCTACGAGCAGCGGCTGGAAACCATGGACGCCCAGGCCCTGCAGAACGAGGCCACCGGGTTTGCGCGTTCCATGCACGATACCGGCCTGGTCTCGCCTTACCATGCCTCGTTCATACGTTTCATCCTGTTGGACCAGGACACCTTGCTGAGCGAGGCGCTGGGGCTGTCCAGTACCGGCCGGGATTGCCTGATGTGCTATCGGGAGCTGGTCCACACCCTGATTAAAGAAGGTATCTATCCGGAAACGGCACAGGGCATCTACGGCCTGGCGCTGCTGCTGGAGCGGGGTATTCTTTACCAGCCTCCTGTTGCGCCGGGTCTGTGGCGCCAGGCACGGCTCTCTCTGTGCCCCCATGCGCGGGAGCGACTTGAACTGGCCTATGGCTACCAACCGCAACCCAATGCCTGGCTGATTCAGGGCGTGTTGAACATGTTGGGCCAGCCTTTGGGCGTGGGGCAGGGCAACAATCCTACCTGCCAGTCGGCCCGTGCTCTCTCGATGTGGGCCTATAACGATCCGGATTATCTCTTGCAGATGGTTGCCTGGGCTGCCCGAGACAATGAGATCGTCATTCACTTTGAAGGCCAGCCGGTGTCGTCGGCCCGCAGTGTCGGCGGTGTCGCGTCCGAGGTAACCCTCGATCTGGATCCTGTCTCCCTGGTTGTAGTGCCGCATCTGGACCGCATTTATGTGGAGATGGGCCGGTTGTGCGTCGGCCGCCAGGGCGATCCCCACAAATGGGTGAACCCGGAGTTCCACGGCTGGTCTGCCGGGCGCGGATTTGCCATTAACGTGGATGTGGCCACTGGCAAGCTGCATGATCTGGAAGGCTTTATCCGGCATTTCTATGCCAGCTATCACCCCTACTACAACGGCAATCAGCCGCTGATCCACCCGCAGCCTGCGGGTATTGCGGTGACCGATAGTGCCGCCCGGTTTATCGGCTGGCACGCCATTACCATTCTCCGGGCCGCGCTCGACCCGGAAGGTGAGATGCGGATTTATTTCTTCAATCCCAATAACGACAGCGGCCAGAACTGGGGCGATGGAGTCAAAGTCAGTACCTCGGGCAACGGAGAGCGTTTTGGCGAGTCGTCGCTGCCTTTCGAACAGTTCACATCGCGACTGTACATCTTCCATTACGATCCCCTGGAGCGGGGGGAGCCTGCGGAAGTGAACGAGGATGCCCTTCGGCGCGTAACAGAGGGTGTGTATCGCAGTTGGGGTCTGGATCGCGTGCCGGCGGATGCTTTGCAGGCGGAGCCGCCCATAACCGATTGATCCCGGAACCTGCCGATCACCCGGAATCCACAGATCAAGAGGAAGGCCATGGCCAACGAACAGACCCCGGCCCGTAATGGGGCCGAGTTGTTTATCCGGGCGCTGGAAAACGAAGGCGTTGAATACATTTTCGCGGTGCCCGGTGAGGAGAATCTAGCCTTCCTTGAGGCTTTGAGGACCTCCAGTATTCAGCTGGTCCTCAACCGCCATGAACAGGCTGCCGGGTTCATGGCCGCCACCTACGGCCGCCTGACGGGGCGCGTGGGAGTCTGCCTTTCCACGCTCGGGCCCGGCGCCACCAACTTCGTGACTGCCGCCGCCTACGCCCAGCTGGGCGGTATGCCCATGATGATGATCTCGGGCCAGAAACCCATCAAGTCCTCCAAGCAGGGGCTATTCCAGATTCTGGATGTGGTGGACCTGATGCGTCCGCTCACCAAGTACACCCGGCAAATCAGCAATGCCAACACCATTCCTGCCAAGGTTCGGGAAGCTTTCCGCCTGGCCTCTGAAGAGCGTCCGGGTGCCGTGCATCTGGAGCTGCCGGAGGACATCGCCGATGAGGCGCCCGAATCCGATACCCATATCTTCAAACCCAGTGACGCCCGGCGGCCCTCGGCCAGCCCGAAAAGCCTGGAGATGGCGTGCGAAATGCTGCGCGAGGCCCGGCATCCGCTGATCATGATCGGTGCCGGCGCCAACCGGAAACGGGTTTCCCAGGCGTTGCTGCATCTTGTGAATGTTACCGGCATCCCGTTCTTCACCACCCAGATGGGCAAGGGCGTGGTGGATGAGCGACATCCGCGCTACCTGGGCAACGCTGCCCTGTCGGCCGGGGACTTCGTTCACTGTGCAATCGACCGCGCCGACCTGGTGATCAACGTGGGCCATGATGTGGTGGAAAAGCCACCTTTCTTCATGACCCCCGGCGGCAAGAAGGTCATTCATGTGAACTTCAGTGCGGCCGACGTGGACCCGGTGTATTTCCCCCAGCACGAAGTTGTCGGCGACATTGCCAACAGTGTGGAATACATGGCCGAGAACTGTGGCCAGTGCGCCAACCATGATTTCACCCGCCTGATGGAGGTGAAGGAGGCGGTGGATGCGCACCTGCAGGAGCGGGCTGAAGACGATCGTTTCCCGGTGATCCCCCAACGCATTGTTCATGATGTGCGCCAGGTAATGCCCGACGACGGGATCATCACGCTCGACAACGGGATGTACAAACTTTGGTTTGCCCGCAATTACCGCGCCTACGACAACAATACGGTACTGCTCGACAACGCCCTGGCCTCCATGGGCGCCGGCTTGCCCAGCGGCATGATGGCCTCCATGTTGTATCCGGATCTGAAAGTGATGGCGATCTGTGGCGATGGTGGCTTCATGATGAACAGCCAGGAGCTGGAAACTGCGGTTCGACTGAACCTCAACCTAGTGGTGCTGATTATCAACGACAGTGCCTACGGCATGATCAAGTGGAAGCAGGGCCAGGAAGGCTACAGCGATTTCGGCCTGGATTATCGCAACCCGGATTTTGTCACCTATGCCCAATCCTATGGCGCCAAGGGTCACCGCGTGACCCGCACAGAGGACCTGCGGCGGACCCTGGAAGGTGCCCTGGCTGAAGGCGGTGTTCATGTGGTGGACGTGCCCGTGGATTACAGTGAAAACAGACGGGTGTTTGATGAGGAGCTGGCGGAACTGACCTGCAAACTCTGAGGGGTGTATTATGCGTCAATGGATGATGAGCCCGAGGTAGCACTGCAATGATCCGTTCCTTTTTTCGCGGCCTGGTGGCCGTCGCGACACTGACGTTGCTCGCCGGTTGTAGCAACCCCGAGACACCCCAGGAAGTGGCGGCGGCCTTCTGGCAGGCCATGGCCGAGAACGACGCCGGTGACGTGATGGAATACTCCACCCTGGCGGAATCCGCCGCGTTCGATGGTTACAAGCGCAGCTGGACCGACGCCGTGCCATCCTTCGGCCGGGTCGTCATTGAAGATCGCGAAGCCACTATCGTGACCCGCCTGCCGGCCGAAGCCGGAACCGAAGGTGAGCGGCTGGAGCTGGTCACCTATCTCGTACGGTTCCAGGATCAGTGGTTGGTGGATTACGACCGTACTGGCGAGGCCATCCTTAATCCTTCCCCGTTCAGCAGCATCATGGGCGAGCTCAGCCGGCTCGGTGACGAGCTCAGCGCCCGTTTCTCGTCGTCTTCGGATGACTTTGAGCAGCAGATGGAGCAGCTGGCGCGGGATCTGGAAGCCTACTCCGAGGAAATCGGCCGTGAGGCAGAGGGCGCCATGGAGGCGTTCGGCAAGAAGTTGCAGGAAGCCATGCGGGAGCTTGAGCGCTCGGTGGAAGACGCCCTGAAAGACAGTGAGCCGACACCGGAGGAAGACCGGGTGATTCTGGAGCAGGCTGCCCGGGATCTGGATCGCCAGGCCGATGAGCTGAACGATCCCACCATGGAATCGATCGCCAGTGCCAGCCGCACCGTGGCCGAAACCGGCGAACGCTTCACGCGCCTGAGTGAGGAAACGCTGAATCGTCACCGGGAAGAGTGGCAGCAGAGGCTGGCTGAGATGCGTGCTGACGCGGACGAATTTATCGAGCAGCTCAGGCTTTAGCGGGCCTGCTCGGCGCCTCGCAGCATGGCCTGAAGCAGCTCCTCGGCATCGAATTTCGTCAGCGCTTCGTTGGCGCCCACCTGATTGGCATAGCTCAGGCTCATCTCACTGTTCAGTGATGTATGCAGGATGATGTAAGGCTGCTTCAGCGCTGAATTGTCCCGCACATTGAACGCCAGCTCGTACCCATCGAGCCCCGGCATCTCGATATCGCTGACCAGAATGTCCGTGGGCCGGCCCAGTTCATGGTCGCGCAGCAGAATCTGCAGCGCGTCATCACCATTCGACGTCACCTGGTAGGGGATGTCCTTGCTGTCCAGCACGTCCGAGAGTTGCTTACGGGCCACCTGGGAATCGTCGACCATCAGAATGTTCAGGGACTTGAGCGTCTCACTCTGCACATCCGTGAGAACCACCTCCTGGGTGTCCAGGGATTCCGGGTACACCTTCGCCAACAGCAATTCCACATCCAGCAGCTGGATGATATCGCCCTCCACGTCCAGCAGCCCTGTGATAAACGCCTTGCTGCCCAGGGCTTTGGGTGGCGGCATCACCGATTTCCAGTCAGTCTCGATGATCTGTTGCACGCTGCGCACCAGAAAACCGATCTCCTGGCGCTGGATATCCGTGACAATAATCGAGGCTTTTTCCCGTTCTTCCTGCGTCAGCGGCGGATAGCCGACCGCCGCAGCCATATCGATCACCGGAACGGCGGAACCCCGGAAGGTGGCCGTGCCGATGACGGCGTGATGGCTGTGGGGCAGTTTCGTCAGCCGCATGAAAGGCAGGATTTCCCGGATCTTCAGGGTTCCGATCCCGAACAGACGCTCGCCGGAAAGCCGGAACAGCAGAAGTTTCTGGGTCTGCTTCGCTTTGCTGGACATACAACCGGGTCCTTTCAAACGCAAAAGCCCCTGCCGCAGGAGCTTTTCAAGAATTGGATTCAGCAGGCTGTCTGGCGGGCGGACGCTGCCAAGCCAATAAGCCTGAGGTATGTAGCGATAGTAGCAGCTTTACCGTGAATCGGGATTCAGAAGGATTGTTTCAAATGGTGACAGAAACACTCCGCGCGAGGCCTTGTGTTGCCATACCAGTGTGCCCTCAGAACGCCATGTCCTTGCCGTCCCAGGCCTTGAAGCAGCCGGTTTCGGCGAGGGTGAGGCTATCAATCTGCCGCCTGAGGCCATCAACCGATTGTTCAACCGATACCTCGGCGTCGCTGCCGCCCATGTCCGTGGCCACCCAGCCCGGGTGGTAGATGCCCACGGCTATGCCCTGCTCACGCAGGTCCACGGCCAGATTTCGCCCGAGATTGAGCGCCGCCGCTTTTGAGGCACGATATATGTACCGGCCGCCACCGGCAGAAGCCTGGGATCCAAGCTTGCTGGATATGATGGCGATTTTCGGGGTGCCGACCCCGGCCAATGCCAGTCTGAGATTGGGTAGCAGCGCCTGTATGGTGAGGAATACGCCGGTCACATTGACCTGGAAGTGCTCCGCCCAGAGTTCTGGCGGATAGCCGCCTTCCAGCTGTTCATGGCGATCAAGCAGAATGCCGGCGTTACAGACCAGGGTTGAGATCGGTTGGTTTTCGAGGCGCTCGCCCAGCGCGGTCACGCTGGCGGGGTCGGCGACATCCAGCACCTCCATGCCCGGTTCGCTGCGGGCCGTGCCGATGACATGCTCGCCCGCCTCTCTCCATTCATCGGCCAGGCCCTTGCCGATGCCGCGATTGGCGCCCGTGATAAGAATGGTCATGTTTGTATTCCTTGTGGCTGAGGCTCAACAGTAGCACAGGTCTCTGGCGATCCCTGCCGGAGGTGCTGCCTACCAGGGGAGGTTATTCAGGATGAACCAGGCGGTGCCGCCGGTCGCCAGGATTGCCACCAGGGCAAGCAGACCGTCCCGCGCCACGATGGCCAGGCCAAACGCCATCAGGGCGATTCCGGCACCGTTGGCGCTGAATGGAATCACCTCCATCAGTGGCATGGCAGCGGCCACAACCATACAGATGATGGCGATAACGTATTGCCCCGGCCCGCGAACCAGCCAGAGCAGCCTTTGTTTTGTCCATCGATCCACAAACCGGGCGGGCTTGTTCATCCAGTCCAGCCCCCTGGCAAGCTTTTCTCTTTCGATGTTCCGGCGCGCCAGCTTTGAGGGAATCCAGATCGAGTGGCGCTGGAAAATCAGTTGCCCCAGGGTGAGTAGCACCATAAGACCAAGCAGCGTCGGTACTCCCGGAATATCACCTATCAGCGGGGCCAGGGTGATTACGCCGGCGATCAAAACCATCGGCCCGAAGGAACGTTCACCAACAGCTGCCAGTACATCGCCCACAGACACCTGAACCTGACCCTCGGTGTTTGCGCGAAGGCGTTCCAGAAGTTCTGTCAGGCTGGCCGGATCGTCTGGCTGGTTCATGGTGGTGCTCGTGGTCTCCTATTGAACAGGTTTTGCAGACACTACCTTGATTGCGCAACGAGTGCATGAACACAAGATGACAGGGAGTTAGCCCGGGCGTTGCTACTCAGAGCATTGAGTGCCTGATCAATTCGTCTATATTAATTAGACCTTCCTTCCTCGACGGCATCAAAGATGTATCCAGGCAAGAGCAACGGGTTGCCGTTCTCAAAGTTGTTGCACTCGCGTTCTTTGACGCCCGCCCTGCGCAGATCTGCTTTGGTGCTCGCGTTCATTCTCTGTTTTTCCGCCCCAAGCTATGGCGACTGCGACATCACCCTGCGCTGGGACGATGATCCGCCGTATTTCATGGTTCAGGAGGGTAAGGTGGTCGGCATTGATGCCGACCTGGTCCGTGAGGCCATTGGGCGCCTGAATTGCGGGCTTTCCTTTCAGAAGATGCCATGGGCCAGGGCGCTCCGGGAGTTGCGTGATGGGCATGTGGATATGCTCTCCGGCGCCTACCGGACTCCGGAGCGAGAGGAGTATGCCCATTACTCCGACGTGGTCGGTCTGGTATCACCCAATATCCTGTTTATACGGCGATCTGACGAGTCAAGGTTCGAGCTGAATGGCTTGCGGCAGCTGCTGGAATCGGGTTTCAGGCTTGGTGCCCAGATTCATGTGTCCTACAGCGAGGAATACAGCGCCCTCATCCAGAATCCCGACTACGACAAAAACATCGAGTACCTCTCCCGCAGGGAGCCGCTATGGCTCATGCTGGCCCGGGATCGGGTCGATGGTGTGGTGGCGAGTGAGTTAACCGGGCTCTAAGAGATTCAGGAACTGGGGCTGACCGGAACGGTTATTCCCAGCTCCCTGGTCGTGTCCAATAAGCCCGCGTACTTTGTTTTTTCCAAAGCCACGGTTACAGCCGGATTTGTGGCAGATTTTGATCGCGCGCTGCAGTCGATGCTGGATGATGGCACCTTCACGGCTATCGTAAATCGGTACGTTTGCGTGGATGCAGGCGCTGGGCTGTCAGAAACTGAAGATGACCCAGAGGCTTGTTCTTTGGCAGGTCTTTCGGGGGTAGCAAATCTGGCAAAAGCGAATGAAAAAAGCCGGAGGGTTGCTCCGGCTTTTTCGTCTTCAGGATTGGGTCATCACTCGCCAGTTTCAGTAGCGCCGACACCACCCTGGTAGTTGGCAGGAATGAACTCATAACCCTGGTCTGCGCTTTTCAGGTGCCCCAGGCCGGGAAAAGACAGGTGGGCGGAGCCTACCCAGTACCCGGTTTCCTGAGCGTCGGCAAAGGCCTGTGCACGAGACTCCACTGCCTGTTCACTGTTCACATCGAACTGGATGGCAATGTCCGGCTGCGGGAACTGAACCGCTGCCACGTGAATCAGGTCGCCCCAAAGCATCAGCGTGTTGTCCCCGCTTTCCACCTTGTAAAGGCTGTGGCCCGGGGTGTGCCCGCTGGCGGACACTGCAGAGATACCCGGCACCAGCTCCCGGTCTTTGTCGAATGGCTTGAACTGGCCGGACTCGACATACGGGTTCAAAGAGGCCATCGCGCCCTTGAAAAAGCCCTTCGAACCTTCGTCAGCGGCCTTCAGGTTGTCTTCGTTCAGCCAGAAATTCTGGTCCTCCACGCTGGCGCGAACAATGGCATGCGGGAACACAATCTCACCGTCAGATACCAAACCGCCAACATGGTCCGGATGCATGTGCGTGATGTAGATCTCGTCGACATCTGCGGGCTCGTAACCGGACGCTTTCAGATGTTCAACCAGTTTTCCGAGAGTCGGGCCAAAAAGGCTGCCAGCACCGGTGTCCACCAGTACCAGATGGTTGCCGGTGTTGATCAGATAGCCGTTAACGGACGTGTCGAGTGGGGCAGAGAGGAAGTTGTCCGCCAGGGTGTTATGCACGTGTTCTTCGGTGGTGTTCAGCAACAGTTTGTCCACCGGCAGCTTGACGGTGCCATCGGACAGGGCGGTGATTTCGAAGTTGCCGAGCATGGTGCGGTAATAGCCCGGAGCCTGCTCTTTTACCATCGGGGCCTCCGCCTGGACGGCGGCCGCAAAAAAAACACCGGCGGTCAGGCCGGTAATGCGAGTCAGCATGGTAGGCATACGTAATCCCTCTTCCGTCTTGTAAACAGAATGAATGTTTGGGTGTGGGGGTAATCTTCGTTGAGGGAACCAGTTTAGACCACTCTGGCCGGGCACAAAAAAGGCCTCGTCGGGTGACGAGGCCTTTTGGTTGTTTGGTGGAGGCTGCGGGATTGAGCCCGATGTCGCAGGTCAATGCGACTATTTCTATGGTGATAAGGAATGCCCATTTGGCCCCTAATTAACTTAAGGAGGCGGTTGGCCTAGCCCCAGTCATTTTATCTGGCATTGAACTAGATTGCCGTTGAGGGGTTAACGGTTGCCGGGTTTAATAACCCAGTCTTTTTGGTTGGCAAGAAAGGCAAGAGCTTCTTTCAATTTCCTAAACTTATTCTTCGTCATTGTGCCAGGGGTATGCTCCACTTGAGCATGTGCATCATTACCTGGCTGCTCTTCTGTATCGCTGATGGGGCGGTGAATGACGTCAATCACGTAGATTTCATTTCCGTCAGCGTCCATTGAAATTGTGTCGATTGCGCGGATGTCTTCCGCGATCAACCTGACAACTCCGTCGTCTTCGCTAAATTTGGTTTCAATTGGCGCCGGCCTCAGAATTTCTCGGTTCACAGAGGGTTGCAGACTGGAATCGTTGAATGCGGAGGAGGCGACTTTGAGCGTTCCGTCTGGCTGCTCTTTATAATCCTGCCCAGGGCGATTTCTTACCGCCCTGAACAAACCTTCCTTGTTGTCAACGACATCTGCCATTGAGGATAAAGCCTTACGCAGTTAACCAAGTCCAGAGCTCATAGAAAGTGCCGCAACGCACTTCGCCATCTTCCATCTCATTATTTATGTTGCTGCCCCACACTTTTATAAAGTCGACGTTCGCCTCATCTATATAAATCGATAGTTTTCGCGAATCGGACCACCATTCCATAGTGACTCCGCCATCTTCTGTTGCTGAAATGTGAGGAGCGGCCCAGCTTTGATTTGTGTTACGAATTACAGCATGAAATTCCTCGAGCGCTGACAAGGCTTGACTTATTGCCTCTTTGCTTGGCTTTGCACTACCGCGATCATCCCAATTTTCTGGCAGTTTAGACAGTTCTCTTATTTTCGCTTTAACCGCAGCAGTAGAAACGCTCCCACTATCAAATTGGTTATAGTATTTTCTGAGAATGTGAGTCGCGTCTATCTCACCCGCGTTCGGAGTGTGACTGCCCATTTTGGAAAGAGCCGGCATGTTTGAGACGCGAGTTGCACTATCTAAACTGGCGACGATCATTTTATTAGCTCCCTTATCGAGTCCTTGATTGATGCTTCAAATAGCTTATTCTTTTTTTCCCTAAGTTGATCCAACATTGCCCACAAATTGGAGTCAGTAGGATCAATTTCGACTAAAGCAAAAACATCAATGTCTAAGATTATTGTTACGAACCCTGGCTCATCCGGTTCTGCGGTTGCCAAATTAATTACCGAAGCAAAATTTTTCCCAAGATCCGGCTGCGGAATCTTCACTTGCATATAAGCGCCGTTTATCGAAGGGCTTATGTCGTCGGATATTTCGGGGTATATATTAAAATAATCTTTTAACTCCACTCCTGATGTGGCTGGAATGTTTATTTTATTTATGTATCTTACGGCAATCCTTCGGATTTTATTCGGTTCAAGGGATTTCACAAAATTTGCCCAGTGATTTTTTGCCTCGGCAGAAAACTTTGACCACCCCTTATATTTGGGCAAGTTGCTAAAAGTAAAGCCTTTGCCCTTAACTATAATTACTCTGTCTGCTTCATTTGAAACAAATCTATATCCGATGTTTTTGAAGTCTCTCTTAACGTCACCGTTTGGAACGTTAATTTGGAACTGTGCTTCATTAACCGGAGATTTTTTATCGTATCTACCACTCACCGACCGGGAAAATTTTGTGAAGCTTTCTTCTGAAAAGCTCTCGTTTTCGACTTGTAAGTCGATTACGGCTTCAACTATTGGGGCATTTTCGTAAAATTGAGCCATATGGCCGATCCAATTTCCCTTCTGTCGTCATTCCGATCCTCACATAACTTCTGTGAGTGTATTCGAATAATGGTGCCGTGAGCTGTCAGTGTCAATGCGACCTCTATAGCAACGTTGACAGTTGGTTGGCACTTGGCTTGTCTGATTATAGTCAAGATACAAAAAAGCCCCTGAAATCAGGGGCTTTCTCTTGGTTGTTTGGTGGAGACGGCGGGAATTGAACCCGCGTCCGCCAGTACTCAGCCTTGAGGTCTACATGTTTAGCGTCTCTCTATTGATTTAAGTTCAAGCGACCCGAGAGTCAGGGTGCAAGAACCGAGTTCTTTAAATCTTAGCCGTTAACCAGTGAACTCTGGGTAACGGAGCATCCCGTAAGCGATGACGTCCTGAGATGTTGCTTCCGGGCTACGGGCGACCCGGTCAGGACGACTAGCAGCTTACGCTGCTAGTGCGTAGTTTTCGTCGTTTGCGACTATTGCGTTGCAGCTTTGGATTAACGAGATTGGCTGCCATCTCGACATGCACTCAAGGGTTCGCCACCGGCGTCGAAGCCATGTCGTCCCCTTACCTTCAGTATATGTGTCCGGTTTGCCGGACTTCAAGGTTTCTTTGTTGCAGTTTTGTGCTTTCGGGGCTGTAGATGTACCTAGAACCCTAGCTGGCCTTGCGCTCAATGGCGTCATGTCGGCCTGCCAGGGCCTCGTGGCTCAGGGCCTCGAAGCTTTCCCGGAAGTAGCCCATCACGGCGTCCGGATCCGCGTGAATCGCCTTGTCCACGGTGATGCCGAATTGCACGGTGCCGGCATAACTGAGAATACTCATGCCGATACCGATGCTGCCGCTCTGGGGAACCCAGAACATGGGCTGGGTCAGCTTGCTGCCCGCCAGATACAGGGGCTCTTTCGGGCCGGGCACGTTGGTCAGTACCGCCGAGGCCTTGTTGCTGAGCAGATCCAAGGCCCTTCGTTCGATAACATCGGGGCCGCGCCCGAAGATATCAAGCAGGCTGTAGGTAACCTGGGCCTGATAGGACTGTTTGAGCCGGTTCATGTTCTCCTGCACCTGGCGGAAGCACATGAGCGGGTCCCTCACTTCCACCGGCAGGGTAACCAGTACGAGCCCGAACTTGTTGCCGAGGGTTTCGATGGGCTGATCAAGAGGCCGCAGATTGAACGGTACGGCGACCCGAATGCCGCACTCGGGGATGGTTTCTTTGTGGGCGGCAAAATGTCTCTGCAAGGCGCCTGTAACGGTGCAAAGGAGGGCATCGTTGATGGTGCCCCCCAGAGCCTTGGCACAGGCCTTTACCTCGGCAAGGTCGAGGGGATCGGCCCAGGCCACTTGCTTGCGCCCGGATAACGGCTCTTTCAGTCCGGTTTTGGGTTCGCCGGGCGCCAGGCCCAGTTTCAGGAGGTCAAGGGCGACACCGCTGGCGGTGGTGGCCAGTTTTAACGGGTAGTTGGGCTCCTCACGGACGGACTGGATAAACAGTCTGGCTTGGTTGGTGGCTGTCTGCGCGCTATCCACGGCACGGTGCAGAAAGTTCTGGATGGCCGATTTCCTGCCGGGTTTGGAGCGACGCTTGCGGGCCACTTTGCCCAGCCGGGGTTCCGGCGTTTTGTCGGTCAGTGACAGCATCACACGAACCAGCGAGATGCCATCGGCGATGCAGTGGTGAATGCGGATGAGTAGCGCGCCGCCGTCCCCGTAATTGTCGATGTAGTGCATTTGCCAGAGCGGTTGCCGGAAATCCAGCGACGTGCTGTTCATGTCACTGACCAGCTTCTGGAGCTCTGCCTTATCGGCCTTGCCCGGCAGGGCGATGCGGTGCAGATGGTTGTCCAGGTCGAACAGGGGATCGTCCTGCCAGTACGCCCGGTCGCCAGTGTCGATCACCCGTTGCCGGAAGCGGTTGAAGCAGAGAAACCGCTCCTCGAGCGTGTGCCTGAGGCGGTTCATCGATACGGGGCGTTCCAGTGTCCATACCCCGCAGATCATCATGGGGTTCTGGGGCGAGTCCATGCGTAGCCATGCGCGGTCTACGGCGGACATTGGTATCTGTTTGGGTGACATAAGCGGCTCCCTTTGCCATGCACCAGAGTTCCCGAGTATAGGCCCGATGGAATTCTGAACAAAGAGAGTGAGTATGCGACATACCCGTTCACGCCGGCCATGACCGGCGTCAGGTATTTGTTAATTGGTGGCGGGCAGGATCAAACGTTGGTTTCGCGCAGGATGCGTTGCTTCTGGCGGTTCCAGTCGCGTTCTTTCTCGGTGGCGCGCTTGTCGAACAGCTTCTTGCCTTTTACCAGGGCGATTTCGCATTTGACCTTGTTGTTTTTCCAGTACAACGCCAGCGGAATGCAGGTGTAGCCGGCCTGGTTGACCTTGCCCACGATCTTGGCAATTTCCTTGGCGTGCAGCAGCAGCTTGCGGGTGCGCGTGGGGTCTGCGATCACGTGGGTGGACGCCGCAATCAACGGGGTAATGTGAGAGCCGAGCAACCAGGCTTCGCCGTCCTTGAGCAGCACATAGGCGTCCACCAGCTGGGCCTTGCCCGCACGCAGGGACTTCACTTCCCAGCCCAGCAGGGAGAGACCCGCTTCAAAGCGTTCCTCAATGTGATACTCGTGCTTCGCCTTTTTGTTCAGCGCAATGGTATTGCTCGGCGTTCCGGGTTTTTTCTTGCTCATGAATCAATGAATCCGGGGTCGGACGAATGAACGGGCCGGCGTTGCTGCAGCCGGAAAAAGGCGCATTGTAGCCCAACAGTGGCGGACCGGTCACGAATTCGGCGTTGTGGCGGTGTCTGGTTCGTGCGCGACGGGATCCTTCAGCTACAATACTGGCCCAGACTTTCTCCCCGACCTGTTGAGTGGCCTCAGGGACGCGAATGCCTACGCCGTATCAGACACATATCGGGTCCTTTACCCGAAAATCAACCTTCTTCTGGGCCGCGGTGGGCGCTACCGTGGGTCTTGCCAACCTGTGGCAGTTCCCTTATCTGGCCAGTCTGCATGGTGGTGGCTTGTTCATCCTGCTTTACCTCGCCTGTCTGCTGCTGGTGACCCTGCCACTGATGGTGACTGAAGCGGCTGTTGGCCGGTATTCCCGGCACGGCATTGTATTGGCCATGGACGGGTTGATTCGCAGTGCCAGGCAGTCCCGGGCCTGGATGGCGGTTGGCCGGCTCAGCATACTGGCCGCCTTTCTGGTGCTCTCTTTTACGGCAGTCTTCGGATCCATTGCTCTGGCTTACGTGTTCTTCGGCGCACTTGGCCGTTTCTCCGGCGCCGGTGAGGCAGAGGCAACCGGGATTCTGGCGGGGCTGGTGTCCGACCCCAGGCAGTACCGGGTATTCATGGCCTGGCATATCTTCTTTCTGCTACTGGTACTTTGGGTCTCGGCGCAGGGCGTAGTGAGGGGGCTGGAAAGGGCCCTGAGGGTGGTTGTGCCGGGCGCCCTCGTGCTGATGCTCGTGCTGTTCGCCCTGGC
>NZ_DDOI01000046.1:16879-35421 GCF_002341575.1 Marinobacter sp. UBA2498
GGGCCATCAACCATATTCTGGCCATGCATCCCGAGGACCTTTCCTGGGAAAGCCTGAAAGCCGCATTGTTTCATGCCTTTTTTACGCTCGGGCTCGGTATGGGTGTCTGGGCGATACTGGGCTCGTACACCACGCCTCAAACCCGTCTGAAGCGTTCGATTCTGGCCGTGGTGCTGATGGATACCCTGGTGGCGATCCTGGCTGGCCTGATGATCTTCGCGATCGCAACAGACGGCAACAGCTTTGACGGTGAACGGGGCTTCAGCCTGCTCTTTGTTTCCATGCCGGTCACGCTGGCCCAGTTGCCCGCGAGCCAGTTCGTGATCGCCGCTATTTTTCTGCTAGTGGTGCTGATTGTCTGGACCACATCCCTGAATCTGCTGGAGCCCATCGTGGGCTGGTTTCGTGAGTGGACCGGGGCGCCCAGGGCACTGTCGGTGCTGCTGATTGGTCTGTCGGTGTGGCTGGCCGGGCTCGCGTCTCTGCTGTCGTTTAATGTCTGGGCCGAGGAGCGGATGGGCGGCGCCACCATGTTCCGCTGGCTGGAGCTGATCACCGGTGGCCTGCTGATTCCGCTCGTGGCCATCTTGATTGCGCTGTTTACCGGCTGGTGCCTGACCCGGCACCTTTCGGGTACCATGCTCGGCGCAACGCCAAGACTGTTCGCCAGCATCTGGTTCTGGGTGATGCGCCTGGTGCTGCCCCTCGTTGTTGCGTGGATAGGGATCCAGTACACGGCCTTTTCACTGGCTAACCTGTGCAGCAACGGTAATGTTGCAGCCTGGTGCGATCAGCCCGCTGCCATGGTCTCGGACGACGGGGAAGTGCCAGCGAGAGATCGGCCTTTTGCCGCTACGCCGGCCGAGCCGGAGGAGAAAGCCGCCGAGGCCGAGAAGACAGCGCCCGTGTCAGACCAGAAGCCGCCGGGGGTGGAGGAAAGTGGTGGTAAGTCAGGCGAAAAAGCCCCAAAACAGGACGATATCCTTTATGATAGCGTGTGATTGAGGCTGTCTTCCTCTCCAGAAGTCTGCAACCTTTTCACAGCGTGTTTGCAAGCAGGACAACCGGTTCCAATGCCCCATCAGATTGATAAAACAGCTTTGGTTATGCACTCCGCCGAGCGCATGTTTCACCTGGTGAATGACATCGCCCGTTACCCGGAGTTTCTCCCCTGGTGCGCTGGCGCGGAGATTCATGAGCGCCAGCCCGAGCAGGTGACAGCGTCGCTAGAAATCGCCAAGGGTGGGGTGCGGCACACGCTCACAACCCGGAATCAGTTGCTGATGCCTGAGGCGATCGAGATGAACCTGGTGGATGGCCCTTTTCGCAACCTGACCGGTCGATGGCATTTCAAATCCCTGGACGAGAACGCCTGCAAGGTGATCCTGACCCTGGAGTTCGAATTCTCCGGATCGCTTTCAAGGATGACCTTCGGGCCGGTATTCAGTCAGGCGGCCAATACGATGGTGGATGCCTTTTGCCGGCGCGCTGATGAGCTCTACCGGAAGGAGGGTGCATGATTCAGGTGGAAGTGGCCTATGCCCGGCCTGACCGGCAGGAAATTGTGCCGGTAAATGTGCCCGAGGGCACAACTGCCCTGGAAGCGGCCAAGCTGTCTGGGATCAGTGATATTTTTCCGGAGATCGATCCGGATACGATTGATATGGGCGTGTTCGGGAAGGTGATCAAGGACCCGGCCGCCCATGAACTGCGTGAAGGTGACCGGGTGGAACTGTATCGCCCGCTGAAGATCGATCCGAAGCAGGCGCGACTGAATCGGGCGAAAAAGAAAGGTCAGGCTCAGTAGGCCGGCGTTTCTTCCAGCAGTTGTGCCTCGTAATAGGCGTACTGGTCGTTCTCGTAGTACACGATAATGCGCTGTTCCTGGATGTCCCCGCCTTCTCTCTGGAAGGTATACACGTAGTATTCGCGGGAGGGGTCAACCGGGTTGAGCATGAGCGGTGTTCCCATCACGGCGTGCACCTGGCTGCGTGGCATGCCCTCGGTCAGCTGCGTCAGCTCCTCATCGGTAACGATGTTTCCCTGCTGGACGTTGATTTTGTAGACGCCCGGGAAAACGCAACCGGATAGAACGAAAGTGAGAATGAGAGCTGTGAGCTTTTGCATCGCCGGGGGAAATCCTCTATCTTGAAATCGCCTGCCAGAGGCAGGTGTGACACGGGTTAACCGTTCAATGGCGGCTTCATCATACCGGAAGCCGTGAGGCACACCAAAGAGTGAATAGTAACATGTCATCCGAAAACGCCGAATTACGAAAAGTCGGTCTGAAAGTGACTCTGCCGCGGGTCAAAATCTTCAATATTCTGGAGACCGCGGAGGAGCATCACCTCAGTGCCGAAGATGTATACAAGAAGCTTCTGGAGCAAGGCGATGACGTGGGGCTGGCAACAGTCTACCGGGTGCTGACGCAGTTTGAAGCAGCAGGGCTGGTACTGCGCCATAATTTTGAGGGCGGCCATGCCGTGTTCGAGATGGCTGGAGACGACCACCACGACCATATGGTGTGCACCCAGACGGGTGAGGTAGTCGAGTTTGTCGACGAGGTCATTGAAGAGCGACAAAAGAAGATTGCCGAAGAGCACGGTTACGAAATCGTCGACCACAGCCTGATTCTGTACGTAAAGCCGATCAAGTCCTGAGCCCGGCTCGGGTCGTTGGCTGAAGGAACGAAAAAAGGGGCGGGTTTTTGGCCCGCCCCAACAGCTCTCAGGATCGAGAGGGGTAGTGGATCGTTGCTCGCAGTTCAGTGATGGGTTGCCTGCCCCTTTGAAAACATTTCCCTGGCATGAGCGATCGTATGTTCGGTCATGTCCACGCCTCCCAGCATTCTCGCCACTTCACTGATTCTGCCCTGATCGTCCAGCGTCTCGATTTTCGAGAAGGTGGCATCCTGCTCGGTGAACTTGCTGACAAACAGGTGCTGATGACACTGGGCGGCCACTTGCGGCAGGTGGGTGACGCAGAGCACCTGCCCGTTGCCGCCAAGAGTCCGTAACAGTCGGCCAACCACCTCGGCCGTGCCGCCACCAATGCCGACATCCACTTCATCGAAGACCAGTGTGGGTGTGGTTGATGTCTGGGCAACCACCACCTGGATGGCAAGGCTGATCCGCGACAGTTCGCCGCCGGAGGCTACTTTGGCCAGTGGCCGCGCAGGCTGCCCCGGGTTGGCGCTGACCAGGAATTCAATCTCTTCCAGTCCGTGGGGCGCCGGCTCCCCACCGTTGCTGCGGTTCAGGTGTGTAATGAACTGCATGTTGGGCATGCTTAACTGGGCGAGCTCCGCCGCGACCCGCTGATCCAGTTCGGCGGCGGCCCTGGCGCGGGCCTCTGACAGCTCCGCGGCCAGCTCATCGAAGCGTCCGCGCTGGCTGTCCAGCTCTGCGGCCAGCTGCTCCAGGCTGCCTTCGCCACCGTCCAGCTCGGCCAGCTCCGCACTCAGGCGCTGATGCAGTTCCGGTAATTCTTCCGGTGTGATCCGGTGTTTGCGGGCCATCTGGTAGATGGCGCTCAGCCGTTCTTCCACTTCCGCCAGTCGAGCCGGATCGGCCTCGTAGTCCTCGACGAAATGGCGAAGGTTGTCGCCGGCCTCACTGATCTGGATCTGGGCTTCGTTCAGCATCTGGATCGTGTCTGCCAGTGCGGGAACATCCACCGGAAGCTGCTCCAGCTGCTGTAACGCCTGGCGCACCAGATCCACTGCGCTGGTTTCATCTTCGGTGCAAAGCAGGGCGGCCTGATGGCTGTTGTGCAGAACCGTATCCGCCTGGCTGAGCTGCGCCTGTTCCTGTTCCAGGTTTTCCTGCTCGCCCGCTTCCAGGGCCAGACGATCCAGTTCTTCCACCTGATACCGCAAAAGCTGGAGTTTGGCCTCTGCTTCATCGGCATTCTGCTGGCGTTCGGTCAGCCGCTGGCGGATCTGGTTCCAGGATTTCCAGGCTTCCCGTGTTTCAGCGGCCAGGGTCTCAACGCCGGCGAACTCGTCCACCAGCTTGCGGTGGGTTTCCTTGCGCAAAAGAGACTGGTGCTGATGCTGGCTGTGAATATCCATTAGCACACCGCCCAGTTCCTTGAGGTGGTTCAGGGGGCAGGGTTGGCCATTGATGTAGGCGCGGGAGCGGCCATCCTTGCTGATGACCCGGCGCAGGATGCAATCGTTGTCGTCATCCAGCTCGTGTTCTGCCAACCATTCGGTTGCCTCGGGAATGCCGGATACGTCGAAGGTCGCTGTGATGTCGGCGCGTTTGGCGCCATGCCGGACGGCGCCGGCATCGGCTCTGCCACCCATGGCCAGGCCGAGGGCGTCCAGAACGATGGATTTTCCGGCGCCGGTCTCGCCGGTCAATGCGGTCATGCCCTTGCTGAACTGGAGTTCCACCCGTTCAGCGATGGCGTAATTGGAAACCGTAAGTTGAGTCAGCATGCAGATAACCTCCGCGTTGTTCCTGAAACCGGCAAAACACTGTGGATGTATACAGTGACTGTGAATATATACAGGGTTTTTGTGGTTTGCAAACCTGAGGCAGGTATTTTCTTCAGGATTGCAGGCTTTGGTGGTTGAAACCTGGAGAGCGGGCCCCATATCCGTTCGCAACGACATTTTCCGGCTCGAGGCGGCCGGAGCCCATGTTCAACCGGCCACTGACAGCGGGCCGCTTTAGATGAAGCAGGAGTAGCCATGAGCACTGACGAGAACCGCAACGAGCATGAGGAACTGAACGAAGCCCTCGAGGCTGCGAAAGAGGAGGCCCAGGCCGCTGAAGGCGAAGCCGGCGACAACGAAACCTCCGAAGTGGAAGCGCTCCAGGCTCAGGTTCAGGAATTCCAGGAGCAGATGCTGCGCTCCCAGGCGGAAATGCAGAACGTGCGCCGTCGGGCCGAGATCGACGTTGAGAAGGCGCACAAGTTTGCCCTGGAAAAGTTCGTCAAGGAGCTGTTGCCGGTAGCTGACAGCCTTGAGAAGGCGGTCGAGAGCACCGAGGGTCACGATGAGTCCGGCGAACTGGTTGCCTCAATTCGCGAAGGCGTGGAAATGACCCTGAGTCTTTTCATGTCCAGCCTGAAGAAATTCAACGTTGAGCAGATCAACCCGGTGGGCGCACCCTTCGATCCCCAGCATCACGAGGCCATGTCCATGGTGCCTGCGCCGGATGCCGAGCCGAACAGCGTGGTAGCCGTGGTGCAGAAAGGGTATCTGCTGAATGGTCGTGTTGTGCGGCCGGCCATGGTGGTGGTCGCGAAAGCGGAAGATGCACCAAAAATTGATGAGCAGGCTTGAAAAGCCGATTAAAGCGCCAATATAGCCAGTAAATAGCGAAAGCGGAGGCAAATGGCCTCCTGGAAAGCATTCAGAAGAATTGGAGTGACTCAATGAGCAAGATTATCGGTATCGACCTGGGAACGACCAACTCTTGTGTAGCCATCATGGATGGCGACAAGGTGAAGGTAATCGAGAACGCCGAGGGTGATCGCACCACCCCGTCCATCATCGCCTACACCGACGATGGTGAGACCCTGGTTGGCCAGTCAGCCAAGCGCCAGGCGGTTACCAACCCGAACAACACCCTGTACGCCATCAAGCGTCTGATCGGTCGTCGTTTTGAAGACGATGTGGTCCAGAAAGACATCAAGATGGTGCCCTACAAGATTGCCAAGGCAGACAACGGTGATGCCTGGGTTGAAGTGAAGGGCGAGAAAATGGCGCCGCCGCAGGTGTCTGCAGAAGTTCTCAAGAAGATGAAGAAGACTGCAGAAGACTACCTGGGCGAAAAAGTGACCGAAGCCGTCATCACTGTTCCGGCCTACTTCAACGACAGCCAGCGTCAGGCTACCAAAGATGCAGGCAAGATCGCCGGTCTGGAAGTGAAGCGGATTATCAACGAGCCGACCGCAGCAGCCCTGGCTTATGGCCTGGACAAGAAGAGCGGCGATCGTACCGTGGCGGTATATGACCTGGGCGGTGGTACCTTTGACCTGTCCATCATCGAAATTGCCGATGTTGACGGTGAGCACCAGTTCGAGGTTCTGGCCACCAACGGTGACACCTTCCTCGGTGGTGAAGACTTCGACCTGAAGATCATCGAGTACCTCGCAGACCAGTTCAAGAAAGACAGCGGTATCGACCTGCGCGGCGATTCCCTGGCGATGCAGCGTCTGAAGGAAGCGGGCGAGAAAGCCAAGATCGAGCTTTCCAGCAGCCAGCAGACCGACGTTAACCTGCCGTACATCACCGCAGACGCGTCTGGTCCCAAGCACATGAACGTGAAGCTGACCCGTGCCAAGCTGGAATCTCTGGTAGAAGACCTGGTTCAGCGCAGCCTCGAGCCGTGTAAAGTGGCGCTGCAGGACGCAGGCATGAAGGCAGGCGAAGTCGACGAGGTTATCCTGGTCGGCGGTCAGACCCGCATGCCGCTGGTGCAGGAAAAAGTGAAAGAGTTCTTCGGCAAAGAAGCTCGCAAGGACGTTAACCCGGACGAAGCTGTGGCGATGGGTGCTGCCATCCAGGCGGCCGTTCTCTCCGGTGATGTGAAGGACGTTCTGCTGCTGGACGTAACCCCGCTGACCCTGGGTATTGAAACCATGGGCGGTGTGGCAACTCCGCTGATCGACAAGAACACCACGATTCCGACCAAGAAGTCGCAGACGTTCTCCACAGCGGACGACAACCAGACCGCGGTAACCATTCACGTGGTTCAGGGTGAGCGTAAGCAGGCTTCCCAGAACAAGTCGCTGGGCCGTTTCGATCTGGCTGATATTCCGCCGGCAGCGCGTGGTGTGCCGCAGATTGAAGTTACCTTCGATATCGACGCCAACGGTATCCTGAACGTGTCCGCCAAAGACAAGGCGACCGGTAAAGAGCAGTCAATCGTGATCAAGGCCTCTTCCGGTCTGAACGATGACGAAATCGAGAAGATGGTGCAGGACGCCGAGGCCAACGCCGAGGAAGATCGCAAGTTCGAAGAGCTTGTCCAGGTTCGCAACCAGGGCGACGCGATGGTTCACGCCGTTCGCAAGACATTGAACGAAGCCGGTGACAAGGTCAGCGACAGCGAGAAAGAGTCCATCGAAGCGTCCATCAAGGAGCTCGAAACCGCTCTGGAAGGTTCCGACAAGGAAGACATCGAAGCCAAGACTCAGAAGCTGACCGAGGTCTCTTCCGAGCTGGCTCAGAAGATGTATGCAGATCAGGCGGATCAGACCCAGCAAGCCGGTGGGCAGGAAGAAGCCCAGGGCCAGAAGTCTGACGATGCTGTCGACGCTGAGTTCGAAGAAGTCAAAGACGACGACAAGCGATAAATCTGACGTACATCAGGTAGTTGGAAAACGCGGGGAGATCCCCGCGTTTTCCGCGTTTAAAAACAGGGTTTTAAAAGCATGGCCAAGCGCGATTATTACGAGATTCTCGGGATTTCCCGGGACGCGGACGAGAAGGAAATCAAGCGAGCCTACCGAAAGCTCGCCATGAAGTACCACCCCGACCGTAACCCGGACGACACCGAAGCCGAGAACAAGTTCAAGGAGGCCAGCGAAGCCTACGAAGTACTGGCAGAGCCGTCCAAGCGGGCTGCCTACGACCAGTTCGGCCACGCCGGCGTCAACGGCCAGGCCGGTGGCGGCGCCGGGGCCGGTGGCTTCGGCGGTGGCGGCTTCGGCGATATTTTCGGAGATATCTTCGGCGATATCTTCGGCGGCGGTGGGGGCCGTCGCGGTCCGGCCCGCGGCGCGGACCTGCGCTACACCCTGGAGCTGAGCCTGGAGCAGGCGGTGCACGGCTGCGAGGAAAAGATCCGCGTGCCCAGCTGGGACCCCTGCGAGGTCTGTGACGGCTCCGGCGCCAAGGCCGGCGAGCAGCCGGTGACCTGCCCGACCTGCGCGGGCATGGGTCAGGTGCGCATGCAGCAGGGCTTCTTTACCGTACAGCAGGCCTGTCCGACCTGTCGGGGCTCCGGCCAGATCATCAAGAACCCCTGTAAGGCCTGTCACGGTCAGGGCAGGGTTCAGGAAGAGAAAACACTGTCGGTCAAGGTGCCGCCCGGCGTTGACACCGGCGACCGCATTCGCCTTTCCGGTGAAGGCGAGATGGGCGTCGATGGTGGTCCTCCCGGAGATCTGTATGTGCAGATAGCCGTGCGGGAACATTCCATCTTTACCCGCGATGGCCGCAACCTCTATTGCGAAGTTCCCATCAGCATCGTTGATGCCTCTCTGGGTGGAGAGCTCGAGGTGCCGACACTGGATGGCCGGGTGAAACTGAAGATTCCACCGGAGACCCAGACCGGCAAGCTGTTCCGCCTTCGTAACAAGGGTGTCAGCCCGGTTCGTGGTGGTCCTGCTGGTGACTTGCTGTGCCGTGTGATCGTGGAAACGCCGGTGAATCTGACCAAGCGCCAGAAAGAGCTGCTGGAAGAGTTCCAGAAAACTCTGGACGCCAGTAACGGCACAGAGCACGGCCCGAAGAAGACCTCCTGGTTTGAAGGCGTGAAAAGCTTCTTCGACGAAATGAAATTCTGATCGGCGCGACAAGAAGGAACGCGAGCATGAGGGTAGCAATCATCGGCGCCGCCGGGCGCATGGGAAAAGTCCTGATTGAAGCCGTTGACGGCGCCGAGGGTCTCGAGCTGGGTGCCGCCGTGGTCGAGCCCGGCAGTAGCCTGATCGGCGCCGATGCCGGCGAAATGACCGGGATCGGCAAAACCGGCGTCAAAATGGCCGGCAGCCTGGCCGATGTGAAGGATGATTTCGATGTGCTTATCGACTTCACCTTCCCGGACCTGACTCTGGAAAACGCCGAGTTCTGCAAGGCCAACGGCAAGATGCTCGTGATCGGCACTACCGGCATGTCCGACGCCGAAAAGCAGCAACTGGCTCTGGCCGCCGAGTCCACGCCCGTAGTGTTTGCGCCCAACATGAGCGTGGGTGTTAACGTCGTCCTCAACCTGCTGCGCACCGCCGCCGCAACCCTGGGTGACGACTACGACGTGGAGATTATCGAAGCCCATCACCGCCACAAGAAAGACGCGCCCTCGGGAACGGCCCTGCGCATGGGTGAAGTCGTCGCCGATGCCCTCGGTCGTGACCTGAAAGAGTGTGCCGTCTATGGTCGTGAGGGCTTCACCGGCGAGCGAACCCGCAAGGAAATCGGTTTCGAAACGATTCGGGCGGGGGATGTGGTGGGTGATCACACCGTCTTGTTCGCCACCGAGGGTGAGCGTATCGAGGTGACCCACAAGGCAAGCAGCCGGATGACCTTTGCCAAGGGTGCCATGCGGGCCGCTTTATGGCTGAAGGATAAGCCGGCCGGGCTTTATGATATGCAGGACGTGCTGGACCTCAAGTGAGGCCATTTCTCGTGGACACAAAGCGCCATATTTTTTACAATAAGGCGGTTTGACTGCACCAAGCGTACCTTTGCACAAAGATTCTGAAAAAGCGGGACCGAGTTAAGACTCCGTCTCGCTTTTTTGCAACCTGAATTTGCGCTTGCGTTCCTGTTCGTGACGAACCGATACGCCACTCGATGAGGATACAAGCCTTGAGCACACCAGCAATCCTTGCACTCGCAGACGGAAGCCTGTTCTACGGCACAGCCATCGGCGCTGACGGAGAAACCAGCGGCGAAGTGGTGTTCAACACCGCCATGACCGGCTACCAGGAAATCCTGACCGACCCGTCCTACTCCCGCCAGATCGTGACCCTGACCTACCCGCATATCGGTAACACCGGTGTGAACGAAGAAGACATTGAGTCAGACCGCATCCAGGCCGCCGGCCTGATTATCCGCGATCTGCCTCTGCTGGCCAGCAGCTGGCGTAGCAAGGGAACTCTGGACGATTACCTGCGAAGCAACAACATTGTTGGGATCGCCGACATCGATACCCGCCGTCTGACCCGCATCCTCCGGGACAAGGGCTCCCAGAACGGTGCCATCGTTGCCGGTGAAAACGCCACTGCCGAGCGGGCTCTGGAACTGGCAAAAGCCTTCCCGGGCCTCAAGGGTATGGATCTGGCAAAAGAGGTTACCTCCGACAAGATCTGGTCCTGGAAAGAGACGGAGTGGACCCTGGGCGAGGGTTACGGTGAGCGTGAGGAATCACGGTTCAAGGTGGTTGCCTGGGATTACGGCGTCAAGCTGAACATCCTGCGCATGCTCGCCTCCCGGGGCTGCGACATCACCGTGGTGCCGGCGCAGACTCCGGCCTCCGAGGTTCTGGCGATGAACCCGGACGGTGTGTTCCTGTCCAATGGTCCCGGGGACCCCGAGCCCTGTGATTACGCCATCACCGCCATCAAGGAAGTGCTGGAAACCGAGATTCCGGTGTTTGGTATCTGTCTGGGGCACCAGTTGCTGGCCCTGGCCAGCGGTGCCAAGACCATGAAGATGGGGCATGGCCACCACGGAGCCAACCATCCGGTTCAGGATATCGCCACCGGCACCGTGATGATCACCAGCCAGAACCACGGGTTTGCCGTGGATGAGGCAACTCTGCCGGCCAATGTCGAGGCGACTCACAAGTCCCTGTTTGACGGCACCCTGCAGGGCATTCGCCGGACCGACAAGCCGGCCTACAGCTTCCAGGGCCACCCGGAAGCCAGCCCCGGCCCCCATGATGTGGCCCCGCTGTTTGACGAGTTTATCCGCCTGATGGAGGCGCGATCGGCCTGAGACCGATCGCTACGGAAAGCTCACGGGCGCCGCGTGTTGCGCTGCCAGAATTCAAAAGTTGCTGACAGGTTTACCAAGACATGCCAAAACGTACCGACATCCAAAGCATCCTGATCCTGGGCGCCGGCCCCATCGTGATCGGGCAGGCGTGCGAGTTTGATTACTCCGGAGCCCAGGCCTGCAAGGCGCTGCGCGAAGAGGGTTACCGGGTTATTCTGGTTAACTCCAACCCGGCAACCATCATGACCGACCCGGTCATGGCCGATGCCACCTACATCGAGCCGATCACCTGGAAGACCGTCGAGAAGATCATCGAGAAAGAGCAGCCGGATGCGCTGTTGCCCACCATGGGCGGCCAGACCGCGCTGAACTGCGCCCTGGACCTCGAGCGCCACGGCATTCTGGAAAAGCACGGCGTGGAAATGATCGGCGCCAACGCCGACACCATTGATAAAGCCGAAGACCGGGACCGCTTCGACAAGGCCATGAAGAAGATCGGCCTCGAGTGTCCGCGGGCCACCATCGCCCACTCCATGGAAGAAGCCTGGAAAGTGGCTGACGACATCGGCTTCCCGTGCATCATCCGCCCGTCTTTCACCATGGGCGGCTCCGGCGGCGGTATCGCCTACAACCGCGACGAGTTCGAGGAAATCTGTACTCGTGGTCTGGACCTGTCCCCGACCAACGAACTGCTGATCGACGAATCCCTGATCGGCTGGAAAGAGTACGAGATGGAAGTTGTCCGGGACAAAAACGACAACTGCATCATCGTCTGTGCCATCGAGAACTTCGACGCCATGGGTGTGCACACCGGTGACTCCATCACCGTGGCCCCGGCCCAGACCCTCACCGACAAGGAATACCAGATCATGCGGAACGCCTCGTTGGCAGTCCTGCGTGAAATCGGTGTGGAAACCGGCGGCTCCAACGTGCAGTTCGGCATGAATCCGGACACCGGCCGCATGGTCGTCATCGAGATGAACCCCCGGGTGTCCCGCTCCTCGGCACTGGCCTCCAAGGCCACCGGCTTCCCGATCGCCAAGGTCGCGGCCAAGCTGGCGGTAGGCTACACCCTGGATGAGCTGCGCAACGAAATTACCGGCGGCGTCACCCCGGCCTCGTTCGAGCCGTCCATCGACTACGTGGTCACCAAGATCCCCCGGTTCACCTTCGAGAAATTCCCCCAGGCCGACGCCCGCCTGACCACCCAGATGAAATCCGTGGGTGAGGTCATGGCCATTGGCCGCACCTTCCAGGAATCCCTGCAGAAAGCCCTGCGCGGCCTGGAAGTGGGTTCCGAAGGCTTTGACGAGAAACTCGAAGACCTGGATTCCGAGAATTCCCAGGAAACCCTGACCCGCGAACTGAACGTGCCCGGTGCCGACCGCATCTGGTACATCGGCGACGCTTTCCGGGCTGGCATGACGGTGGAGGACCTGCACGAGCATACCCACGTGGATCCCTGGTACCTGGTGCAGATCGAGGACCTGATCAGGGAAGAGCAGGCGCTGAAGAGTGCCGGCAAGGCCGACATTGACCAGGCCACCCTGTTCCGTCTCAAGCGCAAGGGCTTCTCCGATGCCCGCCTGGCGAAACTGCTGGGCATCTCCGAGGTAAGCCTGCGCAAGCTGCGCCACGATCTGGATATCCGCCCGGTGTACAAGCGCGTGGATACCTGCGCCGCCGAGTTTGCCTCCGACACCGCGTACATGTACTCCACCTATGAGGAAGAGTGCGAGTCGGACGCCAGCGACCGCGAGAAGATCGTGGTGATCGGTGGTGGCCCTAACCGGATCGGCCAGGGCATCGAGTTCGATTACTGCTGTGTGCATGCGGCCCTGGCCATGCGTGAAGACGGCTACGAAACCATCATGATCAACTGCAACCCGGAGACCGTGTCCACCGACTACGACACCTCCGACCGGTTGTACTTCGAGCCGATCACCCTGGAAGACGTGCTGGAAATCATTCACGTCGAGAAGCCCAAGGGCGTGATTGTGCAGTACGGCGGCCAGACCCCGCTGAAACTGGCCCGTGGCCTGGAAGCGGCCGGTGTGCCGATCATCGGCACCAGCCCGGACGCCATTGACCGTGCCGAGGACCGGGAACGGTTCCAGCAGATGATCACCCGCCTGGGCCTGAAGCAGCCGGAAAACGCCACCGTGCGTAGTCACGAGGAAGGCATCCTGGCGGCCCGGGAAATCGGTTACCCGCTGGTGGTACGTCCCTCCTACGTTCTGGGTGGCCGTGCCATGGAAATCGTTTATGACGAGGAAGAACTGGTTCGCTACATGCGCAATGCAGTGCTGGTCTCGAACGACAGCCCGGTGTTGCTAGACCACTTCCTGAACGCCGCCATCGAGGTGGACATCGACGCCATCTCCGACGGTAAAGACGTAGTGATTGGAGGCATCATGCAGCACATTGAGCAGGCCGGTGTTCACTCCGGTGACTCCGCCTGTTCACTGCCGCCTTACACCCTGTCCCAGCAGGTTCAGGACGAAATGCGCGATGCCGTCAAGAAGATGGCCATCGAGCTGGATGTGGTCGGTCTGATGAACGTGCAGCTGGCCTGGCAGGACGGCGAGATCTACGTGATCGAGGTAAACCCGCGGGCCTCGCGTACCGTGCCGTTCGTGTCCAAGGCCATCGGTGTGTCCCTGGCCAAGGTGGCGGCCCGGGTGATGGCTGGCAAGACCCTCAAAGAGCTGGAGTTCACCCAGGAAATCATCCCCAGCTATTATGCGGTGAAAGAGTCGGTGTTCCCGTTCAACAAGTTCCCGGCGGTGGATCCGATCCTTGGGCCGGAAATGAAATCGACCGGTGAGGTCATGGGCCTGGGTGACAGCTTCGACGAAGCCTTCGCCAAAGCCGCGCTGGCTGTTGGTGAGCGTCTGCCGGCCAAGGGCACTGCGTTCATGTCTGTGCGGGATGTTGACAAGCCCGGCGCCGCAAAAGTGGCCCGGGATCTGGTCGAAGCCGGCTTCAAGCTTGTGGCTACCACCGGCACCGCCAAGGCCCTGAAAGAGGCCGGAATCGAGGTTGATCGGGTGAACAAGGTCCGTGAAGGCCGTCCGCATATTGTGGACGCCATCAAGAACGGACAGGTTCAGCTGATCATCAATACCACTGAAGGTCGCAAGGCCATTTCCGACTCGGCCCAGATCCGCCAGTCGGCGTTGCAGACCAAGGTAACCTACACAACAACACTGGCGGGCGGCGAAGCCTTCTGCCGGGCCATCAAGTTCGGCCCGGAGCGCACTGTACGCCGCCTCCAGGATCTTCACGCAGGAAAGTGAGACTATGGCTGACAGAGTACCGATGACAAAGGCGGGCGAGACCCGCCTCCGCGAGGAGCTTCAGAAGCTGAAGTCCGAGGATCGTCCCCGGGTTATTGCGGCGATTGCCGATGCCCGGGAGCACGGCGACCTGAAAGAGAACGCTGAATATCATGCTGCCCGCGAGCAGCAGAGCTTTATTGAAGGCCGTATCCAGGAAATCGAGGGCAAGCTTTCAGCCGCTCAGGTAATCGATGTGACCACCATCGAGAATACCGGCAAGGTGATCTTCGGCACCACGGTACACCTGCTTAACATGGATACGGACGAACAGGTGATCTACAAGATCGTTGGTGAGGATGAGGCGGATATCAAGGCAGGCAAGCTGTCGATTTCCTCACCGATTGCGCGGGCGCTGGTAGGCAAGAGCGAGGGCGATGTGGTCGCCATTCGCGTGCCTTCCGGTACCGTGGAATACGAGATTGAGCAGGTCGAGTACATCTGATCTCGTCTGTGCTGAACGAAAAAAGCCGGCTGGGGTTTTCCCGAGCCGGCTTTTCTGTTTCTGGGTTCCGGGCGGATCAGTGTTTGTGGCGCAACAGGTTGGAGAGCTTGGGGTTCGGCTTTTTGGCCCGGCGCAGTATGACGGCGATCTTGCCGATGGTCTGGACGAGCTCGGCGCCAGAGGATTCGCACAGCGCGGTGATCGCCTCGTGCCGGGTTTCCCGGTCTTGGCTCGCCACCTTGATCTTGATCAGCTCATGATCATTCAGTGCGCGCTCGAGTTCTTCCTGCAGTCCCTCGGAAAGGCCTTTGTCGCCAACAATGATGACGGGCTTGAGGTTGTGGGCAATCGCCCGGTATTCCCGGCGCTGTTCCGGTGAAAGACTCATGATGTAATCTCTTTATTGGTGCAATTAACAAAAGGTCAGCGGCGGAAAGGCTGACTTGAACGTATAATCGACGAATTGTAACAGATCGTTCCGCTGTAAGAATGGCCGTTAACACGTATCGACGTGGGGGCAGCAAGCAGAAGGAACCAACCCGGGTGGCAAGGGTCAAAAGGTTCGCGGAATTGGGGGCGTATTGAGGGTTGCTGTTGTAATTTCAGATATGGCGCCCAATATGAAGGTTAAGGCGACTTTTCATTAAAAAACTGTGTGCTGCGTGTGGCCGATACGGATGGGCCGTTTCTGGTGGACGGGCGTACAATTGGTGTAAGGTGTCAGAAAAGGGTGCTTTGAGAAAGGTTAACCCTACAATTCACAGGTGATGATCCTTGAACGATATGGCAAAAAATCTGGTTCTCTGGCTAATTATAGCCGCCGTGCTGCTGATGGTGTTTCAGAACTTTTCTCCCACCACCACCGGCCAACAAGTCAACTATTCCCAGTTTGTGGAGATGGTCCAGGAAGGCCAGGTCCGTCAGGTCACAATCGATGGGTTGCAGGTTCAGGGTACCCGTGGTGACGGCTCCCAGTTCCAGACAATCCGTCCTCAAGTGTCTGACAACAAGCTGATGGACGATCTGCTCGCGAACAACGTTGAGGTTATCGGTAAGGAGCCTGAGCGCCAGAGCCTGTGGACACAGCTTCTGGTAGCCGCGTTTCCGATACTGATCATCATCGCACTGTTTGTGTTCTTCATGCGCCAGATGCAGGGCGGCGGTGGCGGCAAAGGCCCCATGTCGTTCGGCAAGAGTAAAGCGCGTCTGATGAGCGAAGACCAGATCAAGACCACCTTCGCGGACGTGGCCGGTGTTGATGAAGCCAAGGAAGATGTTAAGGAACTGGTGGATTTCCTGCGAGATCCCAGCAAGTTCCAGCGTCTTGGCGGCAGCATCCCCAAAGGTGTCCTGATGGTTGGTCAGCCGGGTACGGGTAAAACCCTGCTCGCCAAGGCTATTGCCGGCGAAGCCAAGGTGCCCTTCTTCTCCATCTCCGGTTCTGACTTTGTCGAAATGTTCGTGGGCGTGGGTGCTTCCCGGGTTCGTGACATGTTCGAACAGGCCAAGAAGCAAAGCCCCTGCATTATCTTCATCGACGAGATCGATGCTGTTGGTCGCCACCGTGGCGCCGGCATGGGTGGCGGTCATGACGAGCGTGAACAGACGCTCAACCAGCTGCTCGTTGAGATGGACGGTTTTGAGGGTAATGAAGGCGTTATCGTAATTGCCGCTACTAACCGTCCCGACGTTCTCGACCCGGCACTGTTGCGCCCGGGCCGTTTCGACCGTCAGGTTGTTGTTGGCCTGCCAGACATCATTGGTCGTGAGCAGATCCTCAAGGTGCACATGAAAAAAGTGCCCCTGGCGGATGGCGTAGAGCCGGTTCTGATCGCTCGTGGCACGCCCGGATTCTCCGGTGCGGACCTCGCAAACCTGGTCAACGAGGCGGCGCTCTTCGCGGCCCGTCGCAACCAGCGTCTCGTGTCCATGGAAGAGTTCGAGCTTGCCAAAGACAAGATCATGATGGGCGCCGAGCGCAAGTCCATGGTGATGAGCGAGAAAGAAAAGCGGAATACGGCTTACCACGAGTCTGGCCACGCTATTGTGGGTCGTCTGATGCCGGAGCACGATCCGGTGTACAAGGTGAGCATCATTCCGCGCGGCCGCGCTCTGGGTGTCACCATGTTCCTCCCCGAGGAAGACAAGTACAGCCATAGCAAGCGCTTCCTGATCAGCTCGATCTGCAGTCTGTTCGGTGGCCGCATCGCGGAAGAACTGACGCTGGGCTTTGATGGTGTGACGACCGGTGCGTCGAATGACATCGAGCGGGCGACCAGTCTGGCCCGCAACATGGTGACCCGTTGGGGTCTGTCCGAGAAGCTGGGTCCGTTGCAGTATGATACCGACAGCGAAGAGCCGTTCCTCGGCCGGTCTGCGGGTCAGTCCCAGACGGTGTACTCACCGGAAACGGCCCAGCGCATTGATGAGGAAGTTCGCAACATCATCGACAGCTGCTACGAAAAAGCCAAGCAGATTCTGGTCGATAACCGGGACAAGCTCGACATGATGGCCGACGCGTTGATGAAGTACGAAACCATCGATCGTCACCAGATTGATGACATCATGGAAGGCCGCACACCTCGCCCGCCGAAAGGTTGGGGAGACAGTGGTCCCGCTGGTGGCGTCAAGGCCGACGAGCCTGAGACGGCGCCGGAGCCAAAGGCTTCCGATGACGGTCGTCATCCCGGCGTTGGCCGGCCGGCCGGAGAACACTGACGGCTAGCAGCTTTTGGTTATAAAAAGAGTGTAGTTCCCTGCGCCGCCCGGATTCCGGGCGGCGTTTGTTTTTGTCATTGTGAAAAAAGGTTTGCCATGAAAATGAATTTTGCCGGGCGGGAACTGGATATGTCCCGCTGCCACGTGATGGGCGTTCTGAATGTAACACCGGATTCGTTTTCCGATGGTGGCCAATATAACCGGCCGGATGCGGCTCTCGTCCGGGCCAGGCAGATGGTTGCCGATGGCGCCACGTTTATCGACATCGGTGGCGAATCCACGCGCCCGGGTGCCACGCCCGTGTCGTTGCAGGAAGAGCTGGACCGGGTCTGCCCGGTGGTTGAGGCAGCAGCCCGGGAGCTCGACGCGGTTATCTCGGTAGACACCAGTGCGCCGGAAGTGATGGCTGAAACGGCAAAACTCGGGGCCGGCCTGATCAATGATGTGCGGGCCCTGCAGCGTGACGGTGCTCCGGAAGTGGCTGCAAAAGCGGGCATACCGGTTTGCATCATGCACATCCAGGGGGAGCCGGATACCATGCAGGATCGTCCCGAGTACCGGAATGTGCGTCGGGAAGTCAGTGCTTTTCTGACCGAGCGCATCCGCGTTGCGGAGCAGGCCGGAATTCGCCCTGAAAACATCCTGCTGGATCCCGGCTTCGGTTTTGGGAAAAGCCTTGAGCACAACCTGCAGTTGCTGGCCTCCCTTGAGCAGATGCACATCCTCGGGCATCCCCTGCTGGTTGGCGTTTCCAGGAAGTCCATGTTGGGCCATATCACTGGCCGTGAGGTGAATGAAAGGTTGCCTGCGAGCCTTGCGGCCGCGACAATAGCGGCCATGAAGGGTGCCAGTATTATTCGTGTGCACGATGTCAGGGAAACAGTGGACGCTATCCGTGTGGTGGCGGCAGTGAAGGAGGCAGGTTAATGTCCGAGAGAAAGTACTTTGGTACGGACGGTATTCGCGGGCACGTGGGTGAGTTTCCGATAACGCCGGAATTCATGCTGAAACTTGGCTGGGCTGCGGGCCAGGCCTTCAAGCGCGATGGTCAGCGCAACAGCGTACTGATCGGCAAGGATACTCGCCTGTCCGGTTACATGTTTGAGTCGGCCCTTGAGGCTGGCCTTGCGGCGGCGGGTGTGGATGTAAAGCTGCTTGGTCCGATGCCAACGCCGGCAATCGCTTACCTGACTCGCACTTTCCGCGCTTCGGCCGGCATTGTGATCAGCGCCTCCCACAATCCCCACCACGACAACGGCATCAAGTTCTTCTCAGCGGCCGGCACCAAGCTGGACGATGCTCTTGAAGCCGAGATCGAGCGCTGGCTGGACAAGCCCATTGAGGTTTGTGGCCCGAC
>NZ_DDOI01000067.1:0-6858 GCF_002341575.1 Marinobacter sp. UBA2498
TCCGAGATCACCGAGTCCAACGGTTCCAGCTCCATGGCCTCTGTCTGTGGTTCCAGCCTGGCGCTGATGGACGCGGGTGTACCCATCAAGGCACCGGTTGCCGGTATCGCCATGGGTCTGGTCAAGGAAGGCGACAAGTTCGCGGTTCTGACTGATATCCTGGGTGACGAAGATCACCTGGGCGACATGGACTTCAAGGTGGCCGGTACCCAGGAGGGCGTGACCGCCCTGCAGATGGATATCAAGATCAACGGCATCACCGACGAGATCATGGAAATCGCTCTCGAGCAGGCTCACGCTGCGCGTCTGCATATCCTGGGCGAGATGAACAAGGTGATCTCCGAGCCGCGTGCCGAGCTGTCTGCCCGTGCGCCGAGCATCACCACCATCAAGATCAATCCGGAGAAAATCCGCGACGTTATCGGTAAGGGCGGTTCTGTTATCCGCGCGATCTGTGACGAGACCGGCGCCTCCATCGATCTGGATGATGATGGCAACGTGAAGATCTACGCCGACAACCAGGAAGCTGCCCAGGCGGCGGTTAACCGGGTCAAGGAAATCACGGCCGAGATCGAAGTGGGTGCTATCTACAAGGGCCGCGTAGAGCGCATTGTAGACTTCGGTGCCTTCGTTAACATCCTGCCTGGCAAGGATGGTCTGGTGCACATTTCCCAGATCTCTGATCGCCGCATCGAGAACGTGACTGACGAGCTGAGCGAAGGTCAGGAAGTTCTGGTGAAGGTGCTGGATGTGGACAACCGTGGTCGCGTGAAGCTGTCCATGAAGGAAATCAAGGAAGGCGATCAGCCGACCGATTTCTCTGCCTGATCGTTTTCGGGCTTGATAAAAACCCGCCTTTCCTCTGGATTGGCGGGTTTTTTCTTGCGCTTGGCTTGGTTGCAAGCGGCTGTTGGGTTTCCCTTTTCAAAAGACGCTACGAGCACATCCATGTGCGCTTGTTTCGGGCCGTCCTTGGCCCTCAACACTTTTGAAAAGGGAAACCCAACAGCCGCCCACACTCTATCGCCCAGCATTCATGAAGCGAAGCACCTCTCTCCGGTACCCGGGAATAACAAACGTCGCCCCGTGAGGCGTATCCGTCTGCAAGAACTCTTTGGGCTCCTGTGCTGCCTCAAACAGCGCCTCTCCATGATGAAAGGGAATAATCCCGTCTCGAACGCTGTGGATTACCATCACCTGCACCGGACTGATCCTAGGAATATGATCCACACCTTCGTAGTCGTCGGGTATGGTCCAGCTTAGCGGGATCTGCAACGGCCAGGTAAGCCAGAACCCACCTAATTTCTCCCGGGCGATCTTGCGAAAGCCGGAGAAGGTACCATCCAGGATTACACCGTCCAGCCGGGGCTGTTCCTCCCTCTGAGTCCATTCACTGGCCAGGGCGATTCCGAGACCGCCGCCGAGGCTCTGGCCGAGGATGTATAGGGGGCGGTCGGTCACGTCAGGTTTTTTGGCCAGCCAGCGCAGGCCGGTTTCCACGTCGTGCAGCGCGCCTTCGATGTCCGGGTCACCGGTGGATTTGCCGTAGCCCCGGTAGTCGATGGTAAAGACGTTGTAGCCTCTCTCGGGCAGCCACGCTACGTTGAGGATGTGGCTGCTGACGTTCTGGGCGTTGCCATGCAGGAAATAGACTGTGCCCCTGGCGTTGTTCTCAGGGGCTTCTGCGGGCAGCCACCAGCCATGGAGGGTTTCGCCGTCGGCCGTGTCGAGGTAGATGTCTTCGTATTCGAGGTTCAGTCGGTCCGGGGTGATGTAAGTCACCCGATCCGGGTAAAAGAAAACGCTGCTGCAACCGGATAGCAGCAGAAGCGCAACCAGAAGCCCGCTTAACCGGGCCGTGGTGGCAGTCAGAAATACGCGTGGATTCCGGCGTGCCATAGGCTTTGATACCTGTCGTAGTGGTCTTCCCGGGTGAACTCGGCAAACAGACTGAACTCGCGGCCGATGTGCCAGTTGGCTTTGGCGTAAAGCTGATCCTGGCGGTGTTGGCTGCTAACGATCCAGGCCTTGGTTTTGGCACCGGCGAGCAGGCTGAACTGGTTGTTCTGATGGAGCAGGCCGATGTCGGCGCCGGGGGCAGCATCGTAGCCTCGGCGCAGGTCGTCGTCGATTTCAAGGTCGGCGGTGGCGATGGCAAAGGCCTGGGTCTGGTTGCCAAGGCGCCAGCTGCCGCCAGCTCCGCCCTCGAGATAGGGCGTCAGGACCCGATCGTTGCCAGTATCCGTGCGGCGGCCACCAAAACCTACCTGCCAGGACAGTGGCGAGAAAAAGGCGTTCCGCGGGCTCAGGGAGCGGATTTCCACGCCGGTAAGCTGTTCCAGTTGAAGTTCGTCGTTGTCGGTATACAGGCGCGCGTCGAGTCGGAGGAACTGCAGCTGGGCACCGGTACGGTAGCCGGCCGGCGGGTCCAGCACATCGTGGTAGGCCGGGCGCAGGGTCAACTGGGTGAATTCCCTGTGTGCCTGCTGGCCTGCTCCGAGGCTCAGTCGGAAGGTGTCGTGGCCCTGATCATCCCGAACTACCGGTTCGGGTGGTTCCTCGGGCGGTGCGACGTCGCTGATCTGGCTGCGCTCTCTCAACAGGTCATGGGAGAGTGGTGCGGCGATTTCACGGGGCCAGCCGTCGGCCTCGCTCTTGTATCGAACATAATCGTAGGTGGCGTCCAGAACATGTGCTCTTTGCTCGGCTGGCAGTGACTTCACTTCGCTACCATCAGCGGCTACATATCCGTTGGCGACGGCTGCCGCAAGGGTCTGTTGATCGTCGGGCAGGCTAGAGAGACTGTAGGCCACCGACGTGGCAGCCGAGGGGCGGTAGTAGACTTCGCTGACCAGATCCTTGTCGACCACCCAGCGAACCGTGTCCGACGGAATGGCGTGAGTGCTTACTTCCCCCAAAAGGTCCGTGCCCGGGCGGGCAATGTCTATCAGCGCCAACAGGCGATAGGCGCAGTTTTCATCGAAGAAGTAATAATCAAAATTCCGATCCCGTATTTCCCAGGCGTGGGCAATCATCAGGTCCACTTCATCCTGGGTAAGGTTCAGTTTGTACTCCCACAGGTCACGATGTTCGATGTCGGAGTAAAGCCGAATTTTCTCGTAGTACGGCTGGACCGTAGTGATGCCGGGATAGCCGCCGAAAATGCCCTTGTACGCGAACAGCAGTTCACTGTCGTGGGCGGCGGCATCAGCGGCATAGGAGATTGTGTTGGCCAGCAGCAGGTTGGTTTCGTCGTCATCCTGGGGTGGGTCCAGGCGCAGAAACGTGTGGCCGAACATGGAAGACGGGCTGTTGAGGTAAGAGGCGGCAAACACCAGGGTCACCGTCTCGGTGTTCAATGTTTCCGACCATTCCTGGAAGCCGGGACACTCGATTTCCGGTAGCGACAGATCGAGTTGCTGACTGAGCCAGGTCGCCCGTGCCGGGAAGCGGCAGAGGGCGTGGTCGTCGCCTTCCCCGTCTATCTGGATAGCATCCAGGGTGGCTTTGAGCTCTGCCCGGGGGGAGTGCTTGCCATTTTCGCTCAGGAAAAAGGCCGGATCATCGGCCTGGCTGGTATATCCGCTACCAAACCTGTCGGGTTGATAATGAATGAGTGTGAGCCAGGCAGGGTCGAGATGGAGCTCGGTTGCGTGTTCAGGCGAATTGGCCTGGGTCGGCAGGCTGACTGCAAGCCAGATCAGGGCTGGCCCAATGCGAAGCATGTTGCCCATGGGTTGGTGCTGCATCCGGGGTTGAACAGGGTAGAGAATGGAACGATGCGCCGTCCCTGGCGCATGAGAGTCCCTTCAAGGAGCCTGGATCAGGCTGCTACGTATTTGCTGAGTGACTCGTTTTGCTCCAGGAGCGCGACGATGGCGTCCACGGCTTCGCCGGAGGTGGTGTCAGAGTCCGGGAAAATGGTGGCAAAGTTGTCCTGCAGCACCTTGCGGAACGCATCGCGATCCGCTTCGTCAACACCCAGAAGTACTGCCAGGGTGTCCAGGTTCTCGCCGGAACCGCGGGACATGTCCCGGGCCACCTTGTCGATGTTGCTGTCCATGTACATGGCCATGGACTGAACAGACTGGTTGGTCTGGCAGCCAAGGGTACCTGTGGTCATACCAAACGTCTGGTTACCAAAGGTACCGTTGGTGGTTGCAGCGAGTACGTGGGGGGCAATGCCGGATTGTCCTTTCCAGATCATGGCACCGACGCCACAGCCCGGTTGGGCAAAGGCCATGGAAGAGGCACCAAGAAGAATTGCACCTGCGATCAGTTTTTTCATTATCCACTCCTTCCTGTGGTTTAAAGCTGTCGTCGCAATACACAATGCTGCTCCTGACGTGGAGCAGCATTGCGAAAACGGCCCTGACTGGTCTTGTGGAGACAGGTTGACCGTTGATCTGAGTATAGTTGAAATCCAGCCAACGCAAGTTTAAAGATTGGTGAGTATTTGATTTAGCCCAAAAAAAAACCGGAGCAGCGTGCATGCTCCGGTTTTATGCTTCGAGGCAAGGATCCAGGATCAGCCGCCCAGATAGGCGTTCTGGACATCCGGGTTGTTGAGCAGATTCTTGCCCGTGTCGTGCAGGCGAATCTTTCCGGTTTCCAGCACGTAACCCCGGTCTGCCAGGTTGAGGGCCTGGTGGGCGTTCTGCTCGACGAGGAAAACCGTAATGCCTTCCTCGCGAAGCTGGCCGATGATCTCGAAGATCTGCTTGATAATCAGCGGTGCCAGGCCCAGTGATGGTTCATCAAGGATGATCATCTCTGGCCTGCTCATCAGGGCCCGCCCGATAGCCAGCATTTGCTGCTCGCCGCCGGACATGGTGCCGGCACGCTGATGTTCACGTTCCTTGAGGCGCGGGAAGAGCTCGTAGACGTGCTCCTGGCTCTTGCGGATTTCGGCCTTGGTGTTGAAGAAACCACCCATGTGGAGGTTTTCCTCCACGGTCAGGCCCGAGAACACCCGACGCCCCTCCGGAACAATGGCGATGCCGGAGCGCATGATCTGCGCCGTGGATTCGTTGGTGATTTCCCGGCCCTCCAGGAAAATGCGTCCTGAACTGGCCCGGGGGTTACCGCAGACGGTCATCAGCAGCGTGGTCTTGCCGGCGCCGTTGGCGCCGATCAGCGAGACGATCTCACCCTTTTTGACTTCGACAGACACCCCGTGCAAGGCCTCGATCTTGCCGTAGTGGGTATGGACATCTTCTAGTACTAACATGTGTTTACCTCAGGCCTCGCCCAGATAGGCTTTGATCACGTCGTCGTTCTGGCGGATTTCTTCCGGTGTGCCACTGGCCAGGGGGCGGCCCTGGTTGATGACGTTGATGCGGTCGGAAATATCCATTACCAGGCTCATGTCGTGCTCAATCAGCACTACGGAAACGTTGTAGTCCTCTTTCAGGCTGATGATCAGCTGGTTGAGTTCCTTGGTTTCCGCCGGGTTGAGGCCGGCTGCCGGCTCGTCGAGCATTAACAGCTTGGGCTCGGTGACCATGCAGCGGGCAATCTCCAGACGCCGTTGCTGACCGTAGGCGAGGTTGCCGGCTTCCCGGTTGGCCAGATCCAGCAGGCCAACCCGATCCAGCCAGTAGGCGGCCCGATCCAGGGATTTCTGCTCTTTGGTCCGGTAACTGGGGGTTTTGATCAGGCCCGAAATCAGGTTGGTGTTCAGGTGGCGGTGTTGAGCCACCAGCAGGTTTTCCACCACCGTCATCTGGCTGAACAGCCGCACATGCTGGAAAGTGCGCACCATACCCAGTCGGGAGATCTTGTAGTCGGGTTTACCCTGTACTTCCTTGCCCTCGAACAGGATCTTGCCGCCCGTGGGCTTGTAAAAACCGCTCATGCAGTTGAATACAGTGGTTTTTCCAGCCCCGTTGGGGCCGATGATGGACACAATCTCGTGTTCCTGAACGTCCAGAGACACTTCGTCTACCGCCAGCAGGCCGCCAAAGCGCATGGACAGATTCTGTACTTCAAGCATCGTCTGTCACTCCTGCCTTTTGAGTTCAATATGAATGCGGCGCATGGGCATCAGGCCCTGCGGACGCCAGACCATCATCAGCACCATAGCGGCACCGAAGATCAGCATGCGGTATTCGGAGAACTCACGGGCCAGTTCCGGCAGGATGGTGACAGCGATTGCCGCCAGTACCACACCGATCTGGGAACCCATGCCGCCGAGAACCACGATCGCCAGGATGATGGCAGACTCCAGGAAAACAAACGATTCCGGGCTGATGAAGCCCTGCTTGGAGGCGAACACAGTGCCGGCAAAACCGGCAAAGAAGGCGCCAATGGTAAAGGCGGACAGCTTCACTGCGGTGCGGCTGAGACCCAGGGAGCGGGCAGCGATCTCGTCTTCCCGCAGTGCTTCCCAGGCCCGGCCCACGGGCATCCGCATGAATCGACGGATTACGAGCGCGGTGAATACCGCCAGAACCAGGGCAATGAGGTACAGGAAGATAACCTTGTGCTCACCGCTGTAGGCGATGCCGAAGGTTTCGTGGAACGAGGTGTTGCCCTCTTCCTTCACCCGGCGCCCGAATTCCATGCCGAACAGGGTTGGATCGGGGATGCCACCAATGCCGTTGGGGCCGCCAGTCAGCGTCGTCCAGTTGTTCAGGAGTATCCGGATGATCTCGCCAAACCCGAGGGTTACGATGGCCAGATAATCCCCCCGCAACCGGAGTACCGGAAAGCCCAGCACCAGACCGAACAGGGCGGCAAGCAGAGCACCGATAGGCAGTGCCAGCCAGAACGAAATGCCGGTGTACTGGGAGAGCAGGGCAAAGGTGTAGGCGCCCACGGCGTAGAATGCCACGTAGCCAAGATCCAGAAGTCCGC
>NZ_DDOI01000067.1:6904-36005 GCF_002341575.1 Marinobacter sp. UBA2498
TAGCCAAGATCCAGAAGTCCGGCCAGACCGACCACGACGTTCAGGCCAAGGGCCAGCATCACATAGATCAGCACCAGTGTGGCCAGATCCACGGAACCGCGGGACACGAAGAAGGGCCAGAATAGTGCAAGAACCACGATGCCGGTCAGTACCCAGGACTCAATCTTTGCCCGACGGTTTTCCGCCATCGGCTCTTTGTTGGATTGGGGCAGAGGATGGGGAATGCTCTTCAGGCCTCCCATGATCTGTTCCCGGAACATCTGGAACAGGAATACGATCACTGCCGCGAGCAATACCATCACGATGGTGGTGGCATCGGCGCCGGTCAGGGTCACGTTGATGCCCTGGGCCTCAAGATTGAACCCAATGATCGGGTAGGAAATGATCAGTGTAATGAACGCGCAGAAAAGTGCGTGTCTGAAATTGTTAGCAGCCATCAGATCTTCTCAACCTCCGGTTTGCCGAGCAGGCCGGTGGGTTTGAACAGCAGAATCAGAATCAGCAGGCTGAATGAGATCACATCCTTGTACTCACCGCTGAGGTAGCCGGAGGTCATGCTCTCTGCCACGCCCAATATCAGTCCTCCCAGCATCGCGCCGGGTATGCTGCCAATGCCGCCAAGTACCGCTGCGGTAAAGGCTTTCAAGCCGGCAATGAAGCCGAACAGAGGATCAACCGAACCGTAGTACATGCCCAGAAGCAGGCCGGCAACGGCTGCCAGTGCCGCACCGATCACAAAGGTTGCCGAGATGATCCGGTTGGTGTCGATGCCCAGCAGGTTGGCCATACCCAGGTCCTGTGACACGGCCCGGCAGGCGCGGCCAGTCCGTGAACGGGAAATAAACAGGGACAGGGCTGTCATACAGATCAGTGTGGTGATGAAGATGGTGATCTGCATATAGGACAGGGACATCTGGAAACCGTCACCGGAACCGAAGTTGAAACCACCGTCAATCAGGGCCGGGAAACCAATGTTGCGGGATCCCTGTGCCAGGTGAACGTAGTTCTGCAGGAAGATGGACATGCCGATGGCGGAGATCAGCGGGATCAGGCGGTGACGCCCCCGCACGGGCCGGTAGGCCACCCGTTCCACTGCCCAGCCCATGGAGCTGGAGACGATCATGGCACACAGCAGTGCGACGATCAGTATCAGTGGCAACCAGGCAATGCCAAGAGCGGCGAGGCCGGTAATGGCAATCAGCGCCGTGTAGGCACCGATCATATAGATTTCACCATGGGCAAAGTTGATCATGCCGATGATGCCGTAAACCATCGTGTAGCCGATGGCGATCAGGGCGTAAGTGCTCCCGATCGTCAGCCCGTTGATGAGCTGCTGTGAGAAATAAAGGAGGTCTTGCATTGTTATGGGACTCCGAAAGCCTGCTCCCTCCGCTACCACACCCCGTGTCCGGGATATCCGGGCAGGAAGTGGGGGAGGATCAACAGGAGCCTAGAAAAACACCTTCTCCCGGATCGCGGTGAGAAGGTGTTCTCATGATTACCGTTTGTTAACGATTTTGGCTTAGTTTACCGGAGTTTTGCTTCCATCTGAATGCCATTCGTACACAACAAACTCGAATGACTTCATGTCGCCGGCCTTGTCGTATTCAACGGTGCCGATCGGAGTCTGGAAGGTGCCTTCGCGCAGCGCAGCGGCAACATCGAACGGATCGGTGGAGTCGGCCGCTTCAATACCTTCTGCCACCAGTTGAACCGCGGTGTAGGAGGTCAGAACGAACGGACCGGAAGGATCCTCGCCTTTGTCCTGGAACGCCTTCACGAGCGCCTGGTTTTCAGCTTTCTGATCGAATGCCGGTGGCAGGGTTACCAGGAGGCCTTCGGCTGCTTCGCCGGCGATAGTATTGATGTCCTTGTTACCCACGCCCTCTGGGCCCATGAAACGGGCATCCAGACCAGCGGAGTCAGCCTGGCGCAGGATCAGACCCAGCTCCGGGTGGTAACCGCCGTAGTAAACGTAGTCCACATCAGCTTGCTTGAGCTTGGTGACCAGTGATGAGAAGTCCTTGTCACCGGCGGTGATGCCTTCGAACATGGCGATTTCAACGCCAGCGTCCTTCAGGGTGTCACGAACCGCGGTGGCAATACCTTCACCGTACTGCTGCTTGTCGTGAACGATGGCCACGCGCTCAGGACTCTGTGAGGCGATGTAGTTGGCGGCAACCGGGCCCTGCATGCTGTCGAGGCCGATCGTACGGAACACCAGTTCATAGCCACGCTCGGTAATTTCCGGGCTGGTGGAAGCCGGCGTCACCATCAGGATGCCTTCATCTTCGTAGATGTCAGATGCGGGCTGGGTAGAGCTGGAGCACAGGTGGCCGATTACAAAACGAACGCCATCGTTGACCAGGCTGTTGGCAACCGTTACGGCCTGCTTCGGGTCACACACGTCGTCGTATTCAACGGCAACGAGCTCTTCGCCCATGACACCGCCATTGGCGTTGATCTGCTCGATCGCCATGCGGGCGCCAGAGAATTGCATGTCACCATACTGGGCAACGGGGCCAGTCATGGGGCCGGCGATACCGATCTGGATTTCTGCGGCGGCGTGGCCGGCACCCATCAGGGCGACGGAAGTACTAACAGCGGTTACGAGTTTTTTTACTGAAGTTCTCATTGAGTCTGTCCTGTTTTATTTCAGGGTTATTCTTGTGTTCTCAGAGAGTTAAAAAAAACACCACACCTCACTGCTTGTCAAGCAGATGGCTCTGGAGTTTGCTCCGGAACACGGGCCAGTCTGCAAAGGCAAAACCCGTGCCGCTCTGAACGTTGTCACGCGTCCCTGCCGTCTTCTTCATCCTCTGAGACCAGCACCCGGAAGCTCTCATGTTCGCGGAGCTGATCAAAACTCACGTCTACGGAAGCATCGTCGCGGTATGCCTCGGAAATTTCAATAGCTTTCTTCAAGGTGCTTACTGCGTCCTCCCAGCGGCCGATTTCCGCATAGGCGCATGCCAGCTGATAGTGCGCGTGGCCATTATCCGGTGCAAGCTTCAGCGCGCGTTGGCAGAGACTGATGGCCCACAACGGTTCCTGCATTTCCAGGACAGCGTCGGCCTTGTAACTCAGAGCTTCCACATCATCCGGGCGAAGATCCAGAATCTGGTCGTAGGCGGAAATCTTGTTCTGCTGTGAGGTTTCCTGGCTGGCTTTCAGCCACAGGGAATGCACTTCGTTGGTGCGCTCGATCTCGGCCTGGTTCTGGTGAATGATGTCGGATTTCTGCTTGAGCTGGTCCTCGATGAACTCGAGCCGTTGCTCATACTCGATCACCAGCTCGTTGACCCGTTTTTCGGCCAGACTGGTCAGCTGATTGCGCATGTCCCGGATGGAGTTCCAGCCGATCACCACGAGAATGGAGGTGGCGCCGGCGATCAAGTAAAAGAAGTAGGTAACGGTATCGGTGGCATAGGACATGGTTTTGTCGGCAACGGACAGTTCCTTGTCTACCACCTTTTCGATCAGTTCTGCGCGGGTGTTCTGCATTTCTTTGCGCAACGCTTTGCTCTCTTCTAACAGGTAAAGCTCGATAAAAGGGGTATACATCGGCTTTTCCAGAGTCTTGATGCTCTCTCTCAGGTCTTCTGAGGTGAGTTCTCCCTCTGGCCCCAGTTTATCCTGGGCGAAGAGGGTACCGGCGAACGTCGTCATCAAAAGAAAAGGCAGGAAATACTTGATCATCGGGCGCATTCCGTCCGTCTGTCGTAAGTGGAACAAGTGGGAAACCTTAGCATAGTGGAAGGCCGAAGAAATGCCGGGAATCTCCCTGACTTGCAATCATGGGTGCAAAGACCTCTAATAGTTAGGGGTATAAAGAAATTCCCATGACCGAATCGGAGTATTGCTGTGAACAGTTATGAAGATGTACTGGTAGCTCTCAGGCGGGTTATCCGGGCGACGGACCTTCATTCGAAGCGTCTCAGCAAGCATGCCGGGCTCACGGGGCCCCAGCTGCTGATCATGAGAACGATTCGGGATCTGGGCGAGGTGACTATCGGCACCATTGCGGAAAAGGTCAGTCTCAGCCAGGCGACGGTAACCACCATCCTGGATCGCCTCGAGCATCGGAAACTGGTTTATCGGGTACGCAGCACCCAGGACAAACGTAAGGTTCACGCGCACCTGACCGAGGAAGGTGCAGATCTTCTGGCCCGGGCGCCCAATCCGTTGCAGGAGGATTTCATTCAGAAATTCCAGAGCCTGGCAGAATGGGAGCAAACGATGATCCTGGCTTCGCTTCAGCGGGTGGCCAACATGATGGATGCGGATGATATTGATGCATCACCGGTGCTAACCGTTGGGTCGGTTCTGAAGGATGACGGGTGGAAGGAGAAAGCCTGACCTCAATGAGCCAGGCTTTCTCCTGCCATTAGTGCACCGAAGACCCTTTCCTCGGCTTATTGGCGAAGCACACCTGGAAAACATCGCTGTAATGCTTGGCAAAGTTCACCGCCAGGCCTTCCTTCAGGTACTGCGGCAGCTCCTCATAATCCCCCCGATTGGCTTCCGGCAGGATCAGGTTACTGATTTTCTGCCGACGCGCCGCAATGACCTTCTCTCGAATGCCGCCTACCGGCAGCACCTGTCCGGTCAGGGTGAGCTCTCCGGTCATGGCGATGTTTTGTTGTGGCGCCTCTCCGCGTGCGATCGACAGCAGGGCGGTGGCCATCGTGACACCGGCGCTGGGGCCATCCTTCGGCGTGGCGCCTTCGGGCACGTGCAAGTGCACGAAGGACTTGTCGAAGAACGTCGGGTCGCCTTTGAAGCGCTTGAGGTTTGAGGACACATAGCTGTAGGCGATTTCTGCGGACTCTTTCATGACATCACCCAGCTGGCCCGTCAGTTTAAAGCCGCGTTGTGCGCTGTGAATCCTGGAGGCCTCGATGCTCAGGGTGGCTCCGCCCATGGCGGTCCAGGCCAGGCCAGTGACAACGCCGGTGCCTTTCAGGGATTTCTCTTTCTTGAACGAAGGCTGCCCCAGATAACTCTGCAGATCCGACACGCCCACCTTGACCGGCTGGTCCGGGTTTTCCAGCAGCTTCACGATCCCCTTGCGGAGTATCTTGTGCAGGAGTTTTTCCAGGCTCCGCACGCCGGCCTCTCGCGCATAGCCCTCAATAACCTGCTTGATCGCTGCGTCCGTGATGTTGAGCTGCTTTTTCAGCAGCCCAGCCCGCTTCAGCAGTCTGGGAAGCAGGAAGTGCTTGGCGATGGCCAGTTTCTCTTCCGCGATATAGCCGGACAGACGAATGACATCCATGCGGTCCAGCAGCGGCCGCGGAATCGTGTCCAGCTGGTTCGCGGTGCAGATGAACAGAACCTTTGAGAGGTCCATGCGGACATCCAGATAGTGGTCCAGGAAGTCGCGGTTCTGTTCAGGGTCCAGTGTCTCCAGCAGGGCAGAGGCCGGGTCGCCCTGGAAGGACGCACCGATCTTGTCGATTTCATCCAACATGATGACCGGGTTCGCCACTTTTGAATCTTTCAGTGCCTGGACAAACTTGCCTGGCATGGCGCCGATATAAGTGCGGCGATGGCCTTTGATTTCAGCTTCGTCCCGCATGCCGCCAACGCTGAAGCGATAGAACTTCCGCCCCAGTGCATCCGCCACGGAATGGCCGATCGATGTCTTGCCAACGCCCGGTGGGCCTACCAGCAAGAGGATCGAACCGCTGACCTCGCCCTTGATCGTTCCTTCCGCCAGAAATTCGATGATTCGGTCTTTCACATCGTCGAGGCCGTCGTGATCGCGGTCGAGTATCCGCCTTGCTTCGGCCAGATCGAAGTGATCTTCCGAGTGAACGCCCCAGGGAACCTGGGTCAGCCAGTCCAGATAGTTACGGGTAACGCCATATTCCGGGGAGCCCTGTTCCAGCACCTGCAGTTTTTCGAGTTCATCCCGGAAACGCTCCTGCACAGCCTCGGGCGGTTGCAGCTCTGCCATGCGCTGCTCGAAACGCTCCACGTCTGCGGTCTTGTCGTCCTTGGCCATGCCCAGCTCACGCTGGATGACCTTGAGTTGTTCCTTCAGGAAGAACTCGCGCTGGTGCTTCTGCACCTTGGCGTTAACCTCCTCGCTGATTTCCGACTGCAGCCGAGCGACTTCCTGTTCCTTGCGCATCAGGAGCAGGACCTTTTCCATGCGGCGGAGCAGGGGAACGGTGTCCAGCACATCCTGCAATTCGTTACCCGGAGCGCTGGTCATCGAGGCGCCAAAGTCGGCAAGCGGAGAACTGTCATCCGGCCCGAACCGGGACAGGTACTGTTTTACCTCCTCGCCGTACAGCGGATTGGTGCGCAGCAGCTCCTTGATCGCGCTGATAATGGCCAGGGTGTAGGCCTTGAGTTCGTCTGCCTCTTCTTCCGGTTCTGCCGGATATTCCACTTCAACCAGGTAAGGCGGTTTGCGGCGCAACCACTGGACAATCCGAAAGCGTTGAAGCCCCTGGGCGATGAATTGAACCTTGCCGCTTTCATTCTGGGCATGATGTACGCGCACGGCGCAGCCGACGGTCTCCAGCTGTTCGCTGGCAGGAACGCCTGCCTCCGCATCCTCTTCTTCCACAAAACAGATACCCATGACCTTGTGGTCGGTTTCGCCGACCCGCTTCAGGGTTTCCTGCCACGGATTCTGGTTGACCACCACAGGCTGCACCTGGGCCGGGAAAAACGGACGGTTCGAAACCGGCAGCACGTACATGCGCCGGGGCATCATCTGCTGGGGCAGGGCAAGGCTCTTGCTGTGCTCGTCCTTGCCGATATATTCGGTCACGTCCTCTTCGAATTCCTCTAGTGAATCGTTTTGCGTCTCATCATTCATGCCGCGAGTATCCATCCGGAAAGGTTGTGAATCTGCCCGGGACGGGCTGCTGCGTCGTTGCCCCGGGGCGTTGCTTATTAGCTATGTAACGGCAGATACGGTGATTTCAAGGAGTTGGGTTGGCGCTGTTGGCGCTTGAATTTCCGGGAGTTGGCCCCATGTCTCTGGCAGTTTCCGATGATTCATACGACTTTTCAGGTGCCTTGCATGAGCAACTCTCCGTATATTTTTGACGCTACCATGGAAAACTTTCAGCAGAAGGTGATGGAAGCCTCTGCCAGCACACCCGTTCTGGTCGATGTCTGGGCTGAGTGGTGCGCTCCGTGCAAGCAGTTGATGCCCTTGCTGGAAAAGCTCGCTGAGGATTACCAGGGCGCGTTCATGCTCGCCAAGGTGAACGCGGACGAGCAAGAGCAGCTTACCTCCAGCCTTGGTGTGCGCAGTCTGCCAACGGTCATTCTGGTCAAGAATGGCCAGGCGGTGGATGGATTTAACGGTGCGCTGCCGGAAAACGAAATCCGCAAGGTTCTGGACAAGCATGTTGAAGCGCCAAAGGAGGATCCGTATGACAAGGCCCATCGGATCTGGGAAGAGGGCGATGTTGAGGGAGCGCTGGCCATCCTGTCGCAGATGAACCAGGAGGATCCCGAGAACCTGAAGGTACTGATTGATCTTGCCCAGCTGAAAGCGGAGATGGGTGATCTTGAGACGGCTGAACAGGTACTGGAAAGCCTTCCGCCGGAGGAGAAGATGCAGCACCAGGCAAAGCAGTTGGCGGCCCGCCTGAAGTTTCTCCGGCAGTCTGCCGAGCTGCCACCGATCAAGGATCTCGAAATGGCGCTGGAGCAGGATCCCAAAGACCCGAACGCTCTGCATCAGTTGGCGCTCCACCACGTATTACAGGAGAACAACGCCGAGGCCATGGATCTTCTGATCCGTTTGATGCAGGTGGACAGTAAATACAAGGACGAAGTGGCCAAGACAACGCTGATCGAGCTGTTCGACAAGCTGGGTAACAATAACCCGGATGTGCGGACCTATCGGCGAAAGCTCTATACCCTGATGCACTGATTAGGTTGCTCGGGGAGATCAGAACCCGAGGTTGAATCCGGGGCCGGGTGAATGTCTTCATCCGGCCCTCGTTCAAGCAAACACAATGCTCAAGCTCCCACCCCAGCCAGACAATTGCGAACTCTGCGAACGCCCGGTTGCCAGGCTCACCCGGCACCACCTTATCCCCAAGCACCTGCATCGGAAGAAGCGCTTCCAGAAACTGTTCACCAAAGAAGATCTGATCACCCGAACCCTGTGGGTGTGCAGGCCGTGTCATAACGCCATTCATAAAGCTCGCTCGGAATACGAACTGGGTCTGTACTTCAACACCCGGGAAAAGCTGCTGCAGCTGGAGGAGTTGCGGACGTTTGTTGAGTGGCTCAGGGACAAGCCAGAGGGGTTTGTGCCCAAGTTTGTGAGGCAAAAATAACGAACCTGATCCAATGACTAATAGATGCAGTATTCATAGGCTCATTTATTGGGAGAGGTCATTATGCGTAGTCGAAAAGATGATCGTCGAATTCAGCGATTTCTGGCTTTGAGCGCCCTTATTCTTCTCACTCCATGGATCCTCATTGCCGGCTTGCTGGCGATGGAGAACGTCCAGGATGGGGTTCTGGGTAATGGTGGTCTGCAGGTAGCGTTGATTGGCATTATCGGGGCTGTGTTCGGAGCCCTGGTCTTTTGGGTTATTCCCAACTGGAAAGCGCGTCGTTCCAATCGCTGAAAAGCAAAGCGGCCCCGTCACTGGGGCCGCTTTTTATCACGCCAGGGCCGGCCTTTAGCCGTTGCCCCTCTTCATGGCTTCATACTCATCTTCAAAGAAGAACTTCTCTTCGCCAAAGGCCGGTTCCAGCTCGTGTAGCCAGGTGGCCGTCTCGCTGTACTTGGCGAAGAACGGGCGCTGAACCCAGTCCGGATTACGACCCTGCAGGAAGCGCAGGACGAACACCTTCTCGCCGTTGATTTCAGTTATACCCTGAATCTCCACCTTGCCGGGGCCGGCGCTCATGGAGGGGCCGCGGGCGGTCCGGGCCAGGCCGCTGACCTTTTTCATGGCTTCCCGATAGATGTGGAAGGCTTCGGCGAGAGGTACTTCAAAGTAGTTTTTGGCACCGGTGTCCCGCTCTACAAACATGTAGTAGGGGATGATGCCCAGCTGCACTTCCTTCTTCCACAGTTTTGCCCAGGCGTCGGCATCGTCGTTGACGTGCTTGATCAGCGGGCCCTGGGCTCGGATCTCGGCGCCGGTGGCGCGGATACGTCGGATGGCCTCTTCGGCGATCTCGGTGGTGATTTCCTGCCAGTGGTTGTAGTGGGCCATGATGGCCACGTGCTTGCCGGCGTCCACGAGACGAGCGAACAGATCGATCAGCTCATCCGCATCCTTGTCGGTCACAAAGCGGTAGGGCCAGAAGGTGAGGGCCTTGGTGCCGATGCGGATGGTCTGGATGTGGTCGAACTCGGGCTGCAGCAGTGGCTCGAGATACTGCACCAGGTTCTTGGTTTTCATGACCATTGGATCACCACCGGTCACCAACAGGTCGGTTACCTCGGTGTGCTCCTGCAGGTAGCCGTGGAGCTTCTCGGCTTCGGTGCTGGCCATTTTCAGGTCCTTGTCACCGACAAACTGTGCCCAGCGGAAACAGAAGGTGCAGTAAGAGTGGCAGGTCTGACCCTGGGCCGGGAAAAACAGCACTGTTTCGCGGTACTTGTGCTGAACGCCGTCCAGCACCTCACCGTCGAGCTCCGGCATGTTCATTTCCATCTGGCCTGCCGGGTGCGGGTTCAGTTCATCCCGGATTTCCTTGGCAACCGCCTGGATCTCTTTTTTGTCGGCACCTTCCCGGTGCATTGTTGCCATGCGCTCGTAATGCTCTTCTTTCAACATGCCTTTCTGGGGGAAGACAAGCTGATAGATCGGGTCGTTGGGAACCTTGTCCCAGTTGATCAGTTCATTGATCACATATTCGTTGACCCGGAACGGTAGCACGCTGGCTACCACCTTCATTTCAAACAGCGTCTCCTCAGGGAGATTCTGAATAACTTCAATCTTGTCGAGCTGGCGGTCTGTGTAGACCTTGAAACGCCGTTCCTCGAACTCGGTAGTGGGAATCCGGTTCGGAAAGGTGACGATGGAGTTCATAGATCGCCCTCTGTTGGTGCCAATGACGGAAAAAGTGGTCCGACCACTTTTCGGTGGTTAAAAATCAGGCAGGCGAGTATACATAAACGGGGGATTATTTTCAGGTCTAATTAAAAAGTTCCGGTAAATTAGATGGGTAGAAGAGTTGAAGGCTCAGAATATTCAACAAAAATCGCTAACGGCGGCGAATGTGTAGCGAATTGCGGCGAGGATATCGTTTAGCGTGGTAATCAATTTTCCGGTTGATAAGAATGCTACGACATTGGTCGCAGTCTGGTTGTCTGATGGTCCAAAAACGGTCATTCTTCCGTAAGTAACCGCAAAGAGCGCCCCTGAAATGGATTTGGATAGGGTGTAAATTGAATTTAGCGTTAAAAATGTAGTAAAAAGACGACAAAATGGGTTGGCTGATCCGCGCGCTTCATCGGCATACCGATCATTCGTGGGGCCAAAAGCCCGTAAATCGGGTGCGATCGGGCAGGAAAAGTGTGAAAGCTGTTCTATGCTTTGTACAGGTTCTGTGTACTGGGAGCCGGTACACCTGTCAGGCTGACATACCCACAACAAAACACTGCATTTCATCGCAGCTTATCGACACCGCAACGCGCCCGGCTGCTGATCGTGGCGGCGCTGCACTTTTTGATGCCAAGGGGAGGGTTTGATGTACCAGGACGATGATCCCATTGAAACCAGTGAATGGCTGGACGCGCTGGAATCTCTGATCGAGAACGAAGGCGTAGACCGGGCCAAATACATTCTTGAGAGGCTCTCTGAACGGGCGAGCCGTGACGGAACCGAACTGCCATATTCCATTACCACGCCATTCCGGAACAGTATTCCTGTGTCCCAGCAGGCGCCGATGCCCGGCGACCTCTTCATGGAGCGCCGTATTCGCTCCCTGATCCGCTGGAATGCCATGGCCATGGTTATGCGCGCCAACCAGCGTCCCGGAGATCTTGGCGGCCATGTCTCCTCGTTCTCGTCGGCTGCGACCCTCTACGATGTTGGCTTTAACTACTTCTTCCATGGTGGCGACGAAAAGCGCGAATCCGATCTGGTTTATTTCCAGGGGCACTCATCTCCGGGCATCTATGCACGTTCCTATCTTGAAGGCCGGTTCGATGAAAAAGATCTCGACAAGTACCGCGAAGAGGTAGATGGCACCGGCCTTTCGTCTTACCCGCACCCCTGGTTGATGCCGGATTACTGGCAGTTCCCCACGGTTTCCATGGGTCTGGGCCCGATTCAGGCCATTTATCAGGCCCACGTAATGAAGTACCTGGACAGCCGGGAGCTCATCGAGATGGGCGATCGCAAGGTCTGGTGCTTTGTCGGTGACGGCGAGTGTGACGAGCCGGAAACCCTGGGGTCTATCTCCATGGCCGGCCGGGAAAACCTCAGCAACCTGATCTTTGTGGTTAACTGCAACCTTCAGCGTCTGGACGGCCCAGTCCGTGGTAATGGCAAGATTATCCAGGAACTTGAGGGTGTCTTCCGCGGTGCCGGCTGGAACGTGTTGAAGGTCGTTTGGGGTCGCCACTGGGATCCCCTGTTCGAGAGGGACAAAGAAGGGAAGATGCAGCGCGTCATGGACGAGGTCTGTGACGGCGACCTTCAGAACTTCAAGAGTAATGGCCCGGCCTATACCCGTAAGAATTTCTTCGGCAAGTACCCCGAAACAGCCAAGCTCGTTGAGGACCTGTCGGATGAGGAGATCAACAAGCTCAACCGGGGTGGCCATGATCCTTACAAGATCTATGCAGCCTTCCATCATGCCATCAATAAGAACGGTGGGCGTCCGACCGTCATACTGGCTCATACCATCAAAGGCTATGGCTTTGGTGAGGCCGGCGAGGCGCAGAATACCGCTCACTCTCTGAAGAAGCTCGATATCGAGCAGCTTAAATCGTTCCGCGACCGCTTTGCAGTGCCGCTGAAGGATGAGGAGCTCAAGGACGTTCCCTACTACCGGCCAGCGCCGGATAGCCCGGAAATCGTCTACATGAAGAAGCGCCGGCAGGAATTGGGTGGTTTCTATCCCAAGCGCCGCAAGGATTGCCAGCCGCTGCAGATTCCTGATCTGGACATCTTCAAAGCGGTACTGGAGGGCTCCGGCGACCGGAAGATCTCCACCACCATGGCCTTCGTCCGTATCCTGACAGCTCTGACCAAGGACAAGCGCATCGGCAAGCGTGTGGTACCCATCGTGCCCGACGAAGCCCGTACCTTCGGTATGGAAGGCATGTTCCGTCAGCTCGGCATCTACACCGCCGAGGGCCAGAAGTATGTGCCGGAAGACCGTGACCAGATCATGTACTACCGGGAAGACAAGAAAGGCCAGATTCTTGAGGAAGGCATCAACGAAGACGGCTCCATGGCAGCGTGGATGGCGGCAGCGACCTCCTACAGCACCAACAACTTCCCGTTGATTCCGTTCTACATCTTCTATTCCATGTTCGGTTTCCAGCGGGTTGGCGATCTGGCGTGGGCATCCGGTGACATCCAGGCCCGTGGTTTCCTGATCGGCGGTACCGCCGGCCGGACCACCCTGAACGGCGAAGGCCTGCAGCACCAGGACGGCCACAGTCACGTGCTGGCCAACACCATTCCGAACTGTAAAGCCTACGATCCGGCTTATGGTTATGAAATGGCGGTCGTGCTCCGCAAGGGTATGAAGGAGATGTTCGAGGACAACCAGAACGTCTTCTACTACCTGACCATCGAAAACGAGAACTACGAACAGCCTGCCATGCCCAAGGATTGCGAAGACGGCATTATCAAGGGCATGTACAAGTTCGAGTCTGTTGAAACCAAGGGCAACAAGAAGACGCCTCGGGTTCAGTTGCTTGGTGCGGGCGCTATCCTCAACGAGGTGCGCGCTGCCGCCCAGATGCTGAAAGACGACTGGGGTGTTGCCTCCGATGTGTGGAGTGTTACCAGCTTCAACGAGCTCGCCCGTGAGGGCCTGCACGTAGAGCGCTGGAACCGCCTGCACCCGGATGACAAGCCGAAGAAGGCGTATGTTACCCAGTGTCTGGAGAAGCAGACCGGGCCAGTGGTTTCTTCCACCGATTACATCAAGCTGCACTCCGAGCAGCTCCGGGCGTTCATCCCGAAAACCTTCCTGACCCTGGGCACCGACGGCTTTGGCCGCAGCGACACCCGGGAAAAGCTGCGCAGCTTCTTTGAAGTCGACCGTTACTACGTAACAGTCACGGCGCTGTCAGCTCTGGCCAAGGACGGTGAGGTGAAGAACGATGTGGTTCTCGAAGCCATGCGCAAGTACGGAATCGATCGCAACAAAACGAACCCGGTGCTGAGCTAAGGAGACCGCCATGAGTGAACAGGAAATCAAGGTTCCGGATCTCGGCGGTGCGGATGAGGTCGAGGTTATCGAAATCACCGTCAGCGCAGGGGATTCGGTTGAAGCAGAAGATCCGATCCTGACCGTAGAGTCAGACAAAGCCTCGGTGGAGCTGCCGTCGCCCGGTGCTGGCAAGATCACCAAGATCACCGTTAAGGTGGGCGACAAGGTCAAGGAAGGCGACGTCGTGGGGATGATGGAAGCCAGTGCCGATGGTGGTGGCTCTGACGATTCCGAGGAAGAGCCGGAAGGAAAAGCCGAGGAAAAGAGCGAAGCCGAGAAGCAGGAGAAATCCGAAGAGAGCAAGCCGGCGCCGAAGAAGGCTTCCGGTGGCTCACGCAAGGAGACCGTGAAGGTTCCTGCGCTGGATGGCTTCGACAATGTTCCGGTAATCGAAATCAATGTCGCCGAAGGCGATACCATCGAGGCTGACGATCCGCTGGTTACCGTGGAATCGGACAAGGCCACCATGGAGATTCCCTCGCCGTACTCGGGCAAAGTGGGCAAGATCCTGGTGTCCGAGGGTGACAAGCTCTCCGAGGGCCATGAGCTGCTGGAGATGACCGTTCAGGAAGAGGGCGGCGAATCGGAAGACGACTCCGAGCCGGCGTCTGAAGAACCGGCGAAGGAAGCGAAGTCGGAGCCCGAGTCCGAAGAGAAGCCAAAGCAGCAAGTAGAGTCTGCCCCTGAACCTCAGGGTGCAACCTATGAGCCGCCCACGCCTGGCGCGAAGGTCCATGCTGGCCCTGCTGTTCGCAAGCTGGCCCGTGAGCTGGGTGCCGATCTGGCCCGCATCAAGGGCTCTGGCCCGAAGAGCCGGATTATCAAGGACGATGTCCACGCCTATGTGAAGAGCCAGCTGAAGCAGGCTCAGCAGGGTAGCGGTGTTGCCACCGGCTCCGGTATCCCCGGGGTCAAGCTGCCAGACTTCAGCCAGTTTGGTGAAGTGAAGCGTGAGGCCATGTCGCGGATGATGTTCGCTACGGCCAACAACATGCAGCGCAGCTGGCTGAACGTGCCTCACGTCACCCAGTTCGAGGATGCGGACATCACCGACATGGAGGATTTCCGCAAGGCCCAGAAGGCAGCCGGCGAGAAGAAGGGCGTGAAAATGACGCCGTTGCCGTTCCTGCTGAAGGCCTGTGCCACGGCGCTGGCAGAACTGCCCCAGTTCAACGTGTCCCTGGACATGGAGCGCAAGGAGGTGGTTCGCAAGAAGTACATTCACATCGGGATTGCGGTGGATACGCCCAACGGGCTGATGGTGCCGGTTATCAAGGATGTGGACAAGAAGGGCTTGTGGGAGCTTGCTGCCGAGAGCGCCGAGCTTGCCCAGAAAGCCCGGGACAAGCAGTTGAAGCCGGCAGAGATGCAGGGTGCCTGTTTTACCATCACCAGTCTGGGTGGTATTGGCGGCACGGCATTTACGCCGATCGTGAATACGCCGGAGGTGGCGATACTTGGGGTTTCCAAGGCGGCGATGAAGCCGGTTTGGGATGGCAAGGAGTTCCAGCCCCGGTTAATGCTGCCGTTGTCGCTGTCTTACGATCACCGTGCAGTAAACGGGGCGGATGCCGCCCGGTTTACCACGGTGCTCAGTCAGCTTCTTGGGGATATTCGTTCCCTTCTGCTGTGATAGGAAGCTAGTTGTCACCCAGCCTGAGGGTTGGGTGGCGCGACAAAGGCCGGTGCGGCTTTTCAGAACACGCTACAAGCACATCCCTGTGCGCTTGTTTCGGGCCATCCCTGGCCCTCTACAGTTCTGAAAAGCCGCACCGGCCTTTGTCGTTCTGGCTCTTTCCTGATCGCTTTTTCGCACAAACAAAAACCCCGGCCGGAGCCGGGGTTTCTGCTGAGTTAACTAACTTCTAACGGAAGGATTAGAAGCTGTATTGTGCTACGTACATGAGACGATTTGCGTCGCCGTCGGCTCCGCCTTGGCTTTCAGTTTCCAGATTCTCGAACTGTACGCCCATGCTAACCTTATCAACCGGGCTCCACATATAGTTGATATACATGGACGTGTTCTGCTCAGTCGTGGTTGCTGCGTCTGCTCCGGCAAAGTTGCTACCCGCGCGATATACATACGCATTGGCGCCATCTGCATAGTTGATCGCACCCTGGATTGAGATCATATCGGTAATGGCAATTTTACCAGCCAGGAAACCGGCAAAACCGATGGCTGAATCATCGGCCGAACCTGTGTCGTAAGCTGTTTGCTTGGCCATGACGGCTGCTGCGTAAGAAAATCCACCCTGTGAATCTTCAAACTTTGCAGTCAGTGCAGGAGAGCTGGCGACGGTGCCTCTATCTTGGCCCGGTGTTGGCTCTAGCTGTTGCGTTCCGTCGGGTTGAAGTGTAAGAACCGGAGCTACGCCTACTACTCCGCCGTAGTCGATAGCATTCTCCAGTGAAACGGAGAACGGGCCGCTCATGTAGGTGATTTGCTCGGTACGGTCTTGTGCACCAGCAGTACCCGGAACGCCATCGAAGTCCACGTTAGCAGTGTTGCCGACCCAGGAGTTACAGTTGGACCAGTACCGACCAATTCTGACATTGTTGTATTCGCCATAAGCGTGGCGCAGGCGCGGATCAAGGCTGGCGCTATTGCTGAAGTCGAATTCGACAACAACTTTGACCCCTTCCGGATTAACCACAGAAAGACCGACACGGCTGGTATTTGCGTCCATGCCAAAATGGCCGTCGGCTGTGTCAGCGTCGCCTTTTGTGATTTTGGCAAAGTTACCGGCGCGACCGCCGTTAGAAATTTCTTCGTCGATTTGTCAATCTCAGTTTGTTGCTTTGCATCGTTGTTGTCTCTACACATTTTTGTTGTTGGACCCAAAAACAAGGTAGTTACGAATTCGTGACAATTTAAATAAATTCATGCAGAAATTAGACGAATGTCTATAACAGCTTTTCGTTCATATACAGACATCTGCAGTTGCCAATGAGGCGTAAAGTTGTTCCATGACGTCCGAAAGTACAGTTATTGAGTCAGCCACGTTCGCGTTTCTTGATATTGAAACCACCGGCGGTAATTCAGCCCGGGACCGGATTACCGAGATTGGTATCCGGTTCTGGCAGGCCGGCGAGGTGGTGGGTGAGTGGCAGACGCTGCTGAATCCGGAAACGCGGATATCCCCGTTTATCGAGAACTTTACCGGCATTTCCAATGAAATGGTCGCCGATGCCCCGTTGTTTGAAGAGGTGGCGGATGAGCTGGAGGAGCAACTCAAGGGCAAGGTGTTTGTCGCTCACAATGCCCGCTTTGATTACGGTTTTATCAAATCCGAATTCCGCAGACTGGGGCGCCTGTTCTCAGCGAAGGTGTTGTGTACGGTAAAGCTTTCCCGGCGGCTGTATCCGGAATTCCGGCGGCATAACATGGACGCGCTGATTGCCCGCCATGGCCTTGCCCGGGTTCAGCGCCACCGGGCCATGGGCGATGTGTCCGCCATGCTTGCGTTCTTTGAGCATGCACGTTCGGAAAAAGGCGACGGGAAGTTAGATAAGGCTCTCCGAGAGCTGCTGCAACGGCCGAGTATTCCTTCCCACCTTCCGTCGGATACGCTTCAGGACCTGCCCCGGGGCCCTGGGGTATATCGGTTTTACGGCGAAAACGATGTACTTCTATATGTGGGCAAAAGCACCAATATTGCCCAGCGGGTGGCCTCGCACTTTTCCGGCGATCATAACTCTGCCCGTGGTGTAAGAATGTCCGAGAGTCTGCGCCGTGTTGAGTGGACGGAAACTGCCGGCGAGCTTGGCGCGCTCCTGCTGGAACTCAAGCAGATCAAGACCCTGAAGCCTCTGTTCAACCGTCGCTCCCGGGCGGCCAAGAATCTGGTGAGCATTGAGCTGTCGAAAAACGAGGCGGGGTATCTCCAGGCGCGCCTGGTTCGTGAAATCGAGCCCCACCGGTTGGGGGACTATTTCGGGTTGTTTCGCAGCAAGCGGGATGCCGAGCGGGCATTGAGCGGCATCGCGGCCAAGAATGAATTGTGCAACCGGCTACTCGGCCTGGAGCCGGAGCACGAGGGTCCTTGTTTCCAGCGCGCACTGGGGCGCTGCAAGGGCGCCTGTGAGGAACTCGAGAATGTCGAGCGCTATAACCTCAGGGTGCAGATTGCCTTCCACGGCCTGCGACTGAAAACCTGGCCCTGGAAAGGGCCGGTCGGGATCGTTGAGCGGGATGAGCGGTCCGGGCGCACGGACATCCTGGTGGTTTATAACTGGATGCATGTAGCCACCCTCCATGAAGAGGAGGAACTGGCGGATCTCTCACTCAGTGGCCAGGCAGTCACCTTTGACCTGGATTCCTACAAACTTCTGATCGGCGCCCTCATGGACAGAAAAAAGGGCGGGCACGAACGGCAGCAGGTGATCGAATTGCCTGCCATCGGGGAACCGGATGTTCTTATGCCGTGAGTGGCGTATTATGGTGCAAGAGTCCGCACACCTACTTACTTGTTTGGTGCGGCCACTCAACTATTTTTAATTGCTTAGCCGCTTTCCCGAGAGAGATTTATGAATAAAGAACCCGTCAGCCGCGAACTGTTCGATGAAGTCATGGTGCCCAACTACGCTCCCGGTTCCATCATTCCGGTGCGAGGAGAGGGCTCCCGGATCTGGGATCAGGAAGGCCGCGAGTTCATCGATCTCCAGGGCGGCATCGCAGTGACCTGCCTGGGCCATTCCCATCCGGGGCTGGTGGGCGCGTTGCACGATCAGGCTGAGAAAATCTGGCACCTGTCCAACGTGATGACTAACGAACCCGCCCTGCGTCTGGCGAAAACTCTGTGTGACCTCACCTTTGCCGAGCGCGTGTTCTTCGCCAACTCCGGAGCCGAGGCCAACGAAGCGGCGTTCAAGCTGGCCCGTCGGTACGCCTGGGAGCATCACGGTAAAGAGAAGAACGAGATCATTTCGTTCAAGAATTCGTTTCACGGGCGCACCCTGTTTACCGTGAGCGTAGGCGGCCAACCCAAGTACCTGGAAGGTTTCGAGCCGGCACCCGGCGGCATTCACCATGCCGAGTTCAACGATCTGGAATCCGTGAAGAAACTGATCTCGAAGGAGAAAACCTGTGCCATCGTGGTTGAGCCCATTCAGGGTGAGGGTGGTGTTATGCCCGGCGACCAGGCATTCCTTCAGGGGCTGCGAGATTTGTGCGACGAAAATGACGCATTGCTGGTGTTTGATGAGGTTCAGTCCGGCGTTGGCCGAAGTGGCCACTTCTACGCCTATCAGATGTATGGCGTGGTGCCGGATATTCTCTCCAGTGCCAAGGGGCTTGGCGGCGGTTTTCCGGTCGCAGCCATGCTGACCACGGCCAAGGTTGCAGCCAGCCTGGGCGTCGGTACTCACGGTAGTACCTACGGCGGTAACGCACTGGCCTGCGCCGTGGCGCAGCGGGTAGTGGATACCGTCAGCCAGCCGGAGATTCTCAAGGGTGTGAAAGCCCGTTCCGACAAGCTCCGCAAGGGCATGATGGATATTGGCGAACGCTACGGCGTGTTCACCGAAGTGCGCGGTGCCGGCCTGCTGCTCGGTTGCGTGCTCACCGAGAAATGGCAGGGCAAGGCCAAGGACTTCCTGAACGCCGGGCTGGAAGAGGGCGTGATGGTTCTGGTGGCCGGCGCAAACGTGATTCGTTTGGCGCCATCCCTGATTATCCCGGAACCGGACATTGAATTAGCCCTCGAGCGTTTCGAAGCGGCAGTGAAAAAACTGACGGCCTAAGGAGATCTTATGTGGCTGGTACGTCCGGCTGAGCCGGATGATCTGGACCAGATTCTCGCCATTGCGGGCACCCAGTGTGCCCGTCTTTCTTCCACCCTGCCCAAACAGGGCGACGCCCTGGCCTACAAGATCGAGCAGTCCCTGGCGTCGTTTGCCGGCCGGATCAGCGCAGAGGATGACCCTCCCAGGTTCCTGTTCGTGCTTGAGGACACTGAGACCGGAGACATCGCCGGCACGGCCGGTATCGATGCCCATGCCGGCAATGGCCAGCCTTTTTACAGTTACCGGCGGGATGCCCTGATCCATGCCTCCCATGAACTGGGAGTGTCCCGCCGTGTGGAGGTGTTGTACCCCTCCCACTCGCTGACCGATGTATCGCTGCTGTGCTCTTTCTCGATCCGCCCGGGGCTGCAGGGTACGGATGCGTTCGAGTTGCTGTCGCGGGCCCGGATTCTGTTTATTGCTGATCACCGTGAATGGTTTGCCCAGCGTATGGCCGTGGAAATCCAGGGCGTTCAGCTGGACGACGGGAGCGTGCCCTTCTGGGACAGCCTTGGCCGGCATTTCTTTAATATGGATTTTGAAACGGCGGACCAGTACTCCGGGCAGCTCAGTAAAACCTTCATCGCAGAGCTCATGCCGCCCAATCCCATTTACGTGACGCTGCTGAGTGAATCGGCCCAGAAGGCGATGGGTCAGCCGCACCAGATTACTGTACCCAACTTTGAGTTGCTCCAGCGGGAAGGGTTCCAGCCGGGAAACTATCTGGACATTTTTGATGCCGGTCCGGTTCTTGAAGCTCGTACCGACAGCCTGAAAACCCTCGTGACCAGTCACCCGAAGGAACTTCATGGGACCAACGAGGACACCGGCGAAACCTGTCTCATTGCCGCCGGCGAGGGTGAACAGTTTCGCTGCACCCTGACACCGGTCGCCGAAACACTGGACGACAAACTCAAGGTGCCGGTCTCGACCTGGCATACGCTGAACCGGACCGCGGGTGACCGGGTAAGGATCGCGCCGCTATGACCTATTCGGGCACCGAGGACGCAGTTACGTATCAATCCGCCGGGATCACGGAGGCGACACCATGCTGGTAATTCGCCCGTTGCAGGAAAACGATCTGGACGACCTGTATGCCATGGCCCAAAGCGCCGGGAAGGGGCTGACCACCCTGCCGGCGGATCGCGAGCTGCTGCAGAAGAAGATCAATCACGCCCGTGAAACCTTCAACCAGCGCATTGCACCGGAAGCAGGGCTCTATCTCTTCGCTCTGGAGGATACCGAACGCAAGAAAACGGTCGGTATCAGCGGTATCCAGGCTCGCGTTGGTCTGGATGAAGTTTTCTACAATTACCGTCTGAGCGTCACCGTCAATGCCTCGAAAGAGCTGGGTGTGCACGTGCGGACTCCAACGCTGCATCTGTCAAACGACATGACCGATACCAGCGAAATCTGCTCCCTGCTGCTCTCCGATGAGTACAAAGGCGGAGGCAGCGGCCTGCTGCTTTCCCGCTGCCGGTTCATGTACCTGGATGAATTCCGCAAACACTTCTCGGAAAAAATCTTCGCGGAAATGCGGGGCGTGTCGGATGCCAACGGCCGGAGCCCTCTGTGGGACGCGCTGGGAACCAAATTCTTCGACATGGAGTTCAGCGAAGCGGACATGCTCTCGGGGCTGGGCAACAAGTCGTTTATTGCCGAGTTGATGCCCAAGTATCCGATATACCTGTCCATGTTGCCGGATTCCGCACGTGCCGTGATCGGCCGGGTCCATGACAACACCGCTCCGGCACTCCGGATGCTTCAGTCCGAGGGGTTCAACTTCAACGGACTGGTAGACATATTTGATGGCGGGCCCGTGGTTGAAGCCTTCGTTCACAATGTCCGGACGGTTCGCGAAGGCATGAACCGGCACGCCATGGTCACTCGCAAACCGGTCAACCTGGACGTTCCATCTGAGGAGCGGGTCATGGTTTCGAACCGCTCATTCCGGGATTTCCGGGTGACTACCGTGCCGATAGATTGTATCGGACCGGATACCGTCAGCCTGCCACCTGAAGTTGCCGAAGCCTTGCAGATTGAATCTGGCGATCCGGTTCGCCTGGCCCCCTTGAAAGACTCGGGGCTGCTGACCAAACATAGTTATAGAAGCTCAGTACCGGGAGGTGCATCGAAATGGCAAAGCTGACGGGTGAACTGTTTATCGACGGGCTCTGGCTACCGGGCCACGGGCCGGTATTCGAATCTGTCCAGCCGGTGACCGGTGAAACACTCTGGGATGGCGAAAGCGCCAATCTGGAGGATGTGGATGCGGCCGTTCGTGAAGCCCGCAATGCCTTTGTGAAGTGGCAGCGCAAGAGCTTTGCCGAACGCCAGGCCGTTGTTGAAGCCTTTGGTGAACTGCTTGAGGCTCACAAGGAAGAGCTGGCACACCAGATTGGCCTGGAGACCGGCAAGCCGCTGTGGGAATCCCGCACGGAAGTGGCGGCGATGATCGGCAAGATCGGCATTTCCGTGAAAGCCTACAACGACCGTACCGGGACATCTGAATCCGATGTTGCCGGTGGTCACGCCGTGCTCAGGCACCGGCCCCACGGGGTCGTTGCGGTTTTCGGCCCCTACAACTTTCCAGGGCATTTGCCGAATGGCCACATAGTGCCGGCTTTGCTCGCCGGTAACACGGTGGTGTTCAAACCGAGTGAGCTGACCCCGGGGGTCGCCGAGCTGACGGTAAAACTCTGGGAGAAGGCCGGCATTCCCGATGGAGTGATCAACCTCGTCCAGGGCGCTTCTGCCACGGGCAAATCCCTGGCCGGCCACCCGTTGATTGACGGCCTGTTCTTTACCGGCAGTTCTACCGTGGGTCATCTGTTGCACAAACAGTTCGGTGGCCAGCCTGAGAAAATCCTGGCCCTGGAGATGGGCGGCAACAACCCGCTGATCGTTCAGGATGTGGCTGATGTGGATGGTGCAGTGCACCATGCCCTGCAGTCGGCCTTCCTGTCGGCCGGTCAGCGCTGTACCTGTGCACGTCGCCTGCTGGTACCCAAGGGCAAGAAAGGTGACGCGTTCATCGACCGGCTGGTGGAAGTCTCCGCCCGAATCAAGGTCGGCGAGTTCGATGCCGATCCGCAGCCGTTTATGGGCTCCGTGATTTCCGCGGAGGCCGCCGAAAAACTCCTGGCGGCCCAGGCCAGCCTGCTTGAGAAGGGCGGCAAATCCCTGCTGGAGATGAAGTCCCTGAAGTCCGGAACCGGCCTGCTGTCGCCTGGTATCGTGGATGCCACAGGTCTGGACGTGACCGATGAAGAGTTCTTTGGCCCCTTGCTGAAGGTGTATCGCTACAAGAGCTTTGATGATGCACTGGCACTGGCGAACGATACTCACTACGGGCTGTCAGCGGGCATCCTGACGGACGACCGGAAACTCTATGAACGGCTGGTGGAAGAAGTGCGCGCCGGTATCGTGAACTGGAACCGGCCGCTGACCGGCGCCAGCAGCGCGGCGCCCTTTGGTGGTGTTGGCGCCAGTGGCAATCATCGCCCGAGCGCCTACTACGCTGCCGACTACTGTGCCTGGCCCATGGCTTCTCTGGAGGCCGGCAAGAGTGAGATGCCAGAGTCTCTGGCACCCGGCCTCAATTTCGATTAACGGAACCCAGTGCCATGGTGAAACACGCGGTTGAAGCAAACTTCGATGGTCTGGTCGGTCCCACCCACAATTACGCGGGACTGTCCTGGGGCAATGTAGCCTCCAAATCCAATGTCAGTTCCGTCTCGAATCCGAAAGAGGCGGCACTGCAGGGCCTGGCCAAAATGAAGCGCCTTGCGGACCGGGGCTATGTGCAGGGCGTTCTGCCTCCCCATGAGCGGCCGCATATTCCGACACTTCGGGCCCTGGGGTTCGAAGGTCCGGACGCTCGCGTTCTCGAGCAGGCGGCCAAATCCAGTCCATCGATCCTGGCGGCAGTCTCTTCTGCGTCGCCGATGTGGACGGCCAATGCGGCCACGGTATCGCCGAGTGCCGATACCTCTGACCATCGCGTGCATTTCACTCCGGCCAACCTGAGCGCCAAGTTCCACCGTTCCATTGAGCATGCGGTGACCGGACGGGCTCTGAAATCCATTTTTGCCGACGAGAGCTATTTTGCGCACCATCCGGCGCTGCCATCAGTGAGCCACTTTGGCGATGAGGGCGCGGCCAACCACACCCGGTTGTGTGCCGGTTACGGTGAGCCCGGCGTGGAACTGTTTGTGTATGGCCAGATGGCGTTCAACGAGCAGGCTCCGGCTCCGAAGAAATACCCGGCACGGCAAACGCTTGAGGCATCCCAGGCGGTGGCACGGCTGCATGGTCTCAGGGACCAGAATGCGGTGTTTGCCCAACAGAATCCGGACGCCATTGATGGCGGCGTTTTCCACAACGACGTGATAGCGGTGGGCAACGGTAATACGCTTTTCTACCATGAAATGGCGTTTCTTAACGAAGCGCAGGTGCTGGCGGACATCAGGGAGCGGCTCACCGGTGCCGAGCTGGAAGCGGTCCGGGTCAGCAGTGCCGATGTGCCGCTGGAAGATGCCGTGGCCTCCTACCTGTTCAACAGTCAGTTGCTGAACACACCCGACGGCATGCTGCTGGCGGTGCCCGGCGAGTGCCGAGAAGTGGCTTCGGTCAGCCGTTATCTGGATGGCCTGGTGAAGTCCGGCGGGCCGATCACCGCGGTGGAAGTGTTCGACGTCAAGCAGTCTATGCGCAATGGCGGTGGCCCGGCCTGTCTGCGGTTGAGGGTGGTGCTCAACGACGATGAGCTGAAAGCCATCAACCGGGGTGTGTTGCTCACCGATGAACTCTATGAGCGCCTGACCACCTGGGTGGAAGCCCATTACCGGGATGAACTCAGCCAGAACGAGCTTGGCGATCCGATGTTGCTGGAGGAGGTTCGCAAAGCCCTGGACGAACTCACCGGGATCATGGGCCTGGGCTCCATCTACGATTTCCAGCTCTAGCAGCCTGCCGGGCTGCGAGTTGTCAGGCAGAAATCGACGACGTCAGCATATCCATGGTGTGCCGGATCAGCTGCTCGGCCGGAAACGCCGGGTTACCCTCGCCCATTTCCGACTGGCAGAGCAGGATCACCCCGTGCAGGGCCCCGCGCAGGTACAGTGCGGTCTGAACGGGGTCGTTGATCCGGTCGCGGTTCATGGTGCCGTCCCGTAGCCCCAGTTCGATGGCCCCCACCATCAGCTCCATCAGGTCTGATTTGGAGCACAACATTTCCTCTGCCTGACTTTCGTCTGCCTCTGCCATGGCGGTGGACGCCTTGGTCAAAGCCGAGAAGTAATCCGGTTCCTCCAGATAGAAGCGATAATAGGATTCTCCCATCGCCCGGATCTGGCTCAGCCCGTTATCCGCGGTCTGTCTTGCCTCTTCAAATCGACGGAACAGGCTATGGCCCGCCCTGAGCATAATGCCCCTCTGTATCGCAGCCTTGTCCTTGAAGTACACGTACAGCAAGGCCCGGCTAAGGCTGGCGGTACGGGCGATGTCGTCCATGGACGTGCGTTCGTAGCCCTTTTCCGAGAACACCAGTTCGGCGGCGTCCAGGATGGTGTCGTAACGGGCCTGTTTCTCACGCTCGCGACGGGTTTTCAGCGGTTCGCTCATTCAATCATCCGGTAAGTTGGCAACAGCACGCATAGGATACCTGAAATCGAATCAAACCCGATTATTGACAAAATGTCAAAGAATGACATGATGTCTAAATCAATCATCGGGTTTCTCCAGGGACAGGACCCCGCCAACTACACAAGCAAGGATGAAAGGAAGAGTCATGACACCACTTCGAATCCCCGTTGCCATCGTTTCTCTTGCGGTTTTTTCACTGTTTCTGTCGGGCTGTAAAGCCAGTGACGTAGCCCCGGAGCCCGGGCAGCAGAAGGTTTCAGTGCGTGTGTCTGAAGTTTCCGGCGGCGAGAGCCAGGATATGCCGCTGCGGTTTTCCGGAATTGTTCGTGCTACCCAGCGAGCGACACTGACCTTCCAGGTCAGTGGCACCCTCAAGGAGCAGGCGGTGGAGCTCGGTCAGAAGGTACAGGCCGGTGATCTGCTCGCCCGGGTCTACAATCCAGGCCTGGAGCCGGCCCGGGATTCTGCCAGGGCCCGCCTGGAAGAGTTGAGAACCCAGTATCAGCAGGCTCAGCGGGAGTGGGAACGCTCCAGTCGATTGCACGAGCGCGGTGTGGTGTCCGAGCAGACGCTGGAGCAGCTTGCCGCTCGGCGGGATTCCCTGGAGGCCAGCGTAGCAACGGCGCGGGCCTCCCTGGCGGAGGCAACCCAGCTGCTCGAGGAAAGTACACTTCGGGCGCCCTTTTCCGGACGGGTTGAAGCCCTGCTGGTGGAGCGGGACGAATTCGTGGCGGCCGGACAGCCGGTGATGCGGCTTTCCTCGCCCGAGGGCCGTGAGGTCGAGGTGCGGGTACCGGCGTATCTGCTGGATCATGTCGAGCTGGAGCAAACCTTGCCTGTCTGGTCCGTCCAGGACCGCAGCCGCCCCGCACAATCCGGTTCGGTGGTCGAGATTGCCCAGGCCGGCGCCATTCGCGGCGAGCTGCATCCGGTTCTGGTGAGCCTGCCGGTAAACACCCTGGAGCCCGGCCAGCCGGTAGAAGTGGGCATCACGCCTGTTCGGGAATCTGCCATCACAGTGCCCCTGCTGTCGGTGATCCGCAACGCCGAGGGCGTCAGTGTGTTCCGGGTCCGGGATAATGTGGCCTCCCGTGTTGCGGTGGAAGTCGACCGGGTCGTGGGCGAGCGGGTGGTGGTTACCTCTGGCGATTTGTCCCCGGGTGACCTGGTGGTTTATGCCGGCATGACACGGCTGGCGGACGGTGATGCCGTGGAGGTGCGCTGATGACCCGCCGGCTTCTGAACTGCCAGCGTCTGCTGGGCATGGTGGTGACCATGCTCTGCCTGTTGGGTATCGCGGCTTACAGCACCATGCCACGCCAGGAAGACCCGTCGTTTCCCTACCGGGCCGGCCTGATCAGCATCAACTATCCGGGTGCCAGCGCCGAGGCCGTTGAACGGCTCGTACTCAGGCCCCTGGTGGATGAACTTCGGCAGGTGGAGGAGGTGGATTATACCCAGTCCACCGCCCGTACCGGCGTTGCCATCGTGCGCCTGCGCCTGAATGACGACATCTACGACACCGACCCCGCCTGGGACCGAGTGCGCCAGGCCATGGAGCGCGCGAAGCAGGACTTCCCGGACGATGTGGGCCGGATGGTACTTGATGACCGTCTAATCGATATTCCTGCCATCGTCATGGCCGTAGGTGGCTCGCCCTCGGTAACGGAACTATCCGACGTTGCTGAACGGTTGAAGCAGAACCTCTCGGATTTGCCGGGGGTTTCCCGGATTGAGCTGGAAGGCGATGCAGACGAGCAGATTACCCTGGCACTGGACGATGCCGCGCTCTTCCGGCTTGGTATCTCACCGGCGCGGGTGCTGGACACGCTGGCGCGGCGAAACCAGACCATTCCCGGCGGCTTCGTGGTGGTCAATGGCCGCCGCCTGTCGGTCCTTCCCAACAGCGAGTTTGCCGATATTGACGCCATCCGCGCCACGCCCATTGAACTTCCGGATGGCTCCCAGGTGCCCCTGGCCGCGGCAGCGGATGTCTGGCGTGGACCAGTAGAACCCAGACAGCCGGAAACCTGGTACGACGGCGAACGGGTGGTGCTGGTCTCCATCATTATGGAAGAGGGCACCACCGATGCGATCCGCTTTGGTCAGCGGGTGCGCGAACGCATGGAGCAGATTCGCGGAGACTTTGAACCCTACGAGATCCGGGAGATGTTCTTCCAGCCGGACAAGGTTAAGGAACGGCTCGATAACCTGGCCTGGAGCCTGGTGCTTTCAGTGCTGATCATCGTGGCGGTGGTCTTTACCGGCATGGGCATTCGTATGGGGCTGCTGGTCGCGTCCATTCTGCCCATGGTTGCCCTGATCAGTGTCGGGCTCTATGACCTCGGTGGGGGCGTGCTGCATCAGATCGCCGTCATTGGCATGGTGATCTCATTGGGCATCCTGATCGACAACGCCATCGTGATCGTCGAAAACATCCAGGGGCACCTGGATGAGGGCATGCGGCGGCTGGATGCCCTGCGCCAGGCCGTCAGCGAGCTGGCCGGCCCGCTGGGTGCCTCAACGGGAACGACACTGGCGGCCTTCGCACCCCTGCTTCTGGCCAAGGGCGGTGCTGCGGATTTCACCCGTGGCGTGCCGGTTATGATCATGCTGACACTGTCCGTCAGCTATCTGTTGGCTATCTCCGCCGTTCCCTTGCTGGCGGCCAGATTCCTGAAGCCCCGCCGCAAGGCGGGCCAGGACCGATTGATCGGAGTAGCCCGTTTTCTGGGTGGCCTGGTATCCCGTTACCCCGGACGGCTGATTACCGCCGGCGCCATACTTGTGGGCATCAGCCTTGCGATGACCCCCTTCATGGCCCAGCAGTTCTTTCCGAATGCCGATCGCCCGAGGGTGATTGTCGAAGTCTACATGCCCGAAGGCACCGACCAGGCCCGCACGGCTGAGGCCACGGAAAGTCTGGAGCGAATTATCCGTTCACAGCCGGACGCCCTGAAGGTCCACCGGTTCTTAGGCTTCACCGGACCTTCATTTTATTACAACCTGCAGCGCGCCCCCCAGGCACCGAACCGGGCACGGCTGGTGGTTACCACACCCACACTGGAAGACACTACCGGCATGATCCGCTGGATTCGCGCGCACGTGAAAGACCAGATGCCGGAACTGGATGTGACCGTGGGTATCCTCGGGCAGGGGCCGCCCAGGGCTGCGCCGGTGGAAATCCGTGTCTACCATGCCAATGATGGTGCCCGGATCGAAGCGGTGGAGCGGATCTTCAGCATTCTGAGAGGCGTTGAGGGCACGGTTGATGTCCGCCATGACCTGGATATTGGCGTTCCGAGTATTGCCATCAACGTCGACGATGCCACGGCGGCCCGCTACGGCCTGACCCGGGCCGATGTGGCCCAGAGCCTCTATGGCCAGAGCTTTGGTGTGGTGGCTGAGCGCTATCGCCAGGAAGAGGATCCCATCCCCTTGGTGCTGCGTTCCCGCGAGGGCACGGCCCTGTCGCTTTCACGGTTGCTGTCAGTGAATATCTACAACGACCGGGGGGACGCCGTACCGCTCTCAGCAGTAGCGACAGTGGATACCACCTGGGAACCGGCGGCTCGATACCTGCGTGATGGCGTAAGAATGAACACCGTCACGGCTAATCTCGAAACCGGTTACAGCTTCAGCCAGGCTCTGGACGGCCTTTACGCAGGGCTTGAGAGAAACCCGTTACCGCCGGGTACCCGCATGGCCATGGGCGGCGATGCTGAGGGCTCCGGTGAAGCCAATACCGCATTGCTCACCGCAGCCCCCATCGGGATGCTTTTGCTGCTGTTCTTCCTGCTGCTGCAGTTCAACTCCTTCCGCCGGGTCGGCATTATCCTTCTGACGGTGCCGCTGGCTACCGTCGGTATTTTCCCCGGATTGGTGCTGTCCGGCTCACCCTTCGGTTTCCAGTCTCTGCTTGGCGTGATCGCCCTCGTGGGAATCGTGGTGAACAACGCCATCGTTCTGCTGGACGTGATGGATCGGGAACTGGAGAAAGGAAGAGACATCCGCGACGCCATGCGCAACGCGGTAGAGCAGCGCACCCGCCCGATCCTGCTGACCACAGCAACCACCGTGGCCGGCCTGCTGCCATTGGCATTCTCAAGCTCCACGCTCTGGCCACCCATGGCCTGGGCCATCATCTCCGGCCTGCTGGCCTCAACGGTGCTCACGCTGCTGGTCATCCCGGCTGTCTGCACCCAGTTGATCAAAGCCAGCGTGCCGGAACCCGAAAACGCCCCGGCCTGATCAGCCGGAACGAGGG
>NZ_DDOI01000067.1:36128-36956 GCF_002341575.1 Marinobacter sp. UBA2498
CCGTTTCTGGCCGGATCATCAGCCCGACTCGATGGCCCACCGGAACCTCCGGATTGGGGAACACAATCGCCTCTGGTGAATGCCCCACCCGGTAACTGGTCTCGTCGTCCTCCCAGATGACTGTGCCGGGCTGATACTCGGTGAAATTGGCGACATCGTCCGGAATGTGGAACCGGAAGTTCTTCCCGGTGTTCAGAATCTCATGCACCACCTCGAACACCGTCAGGTGATCAAACGGCGGCTGCGGCGCAGGTGAGGGTAGCCCCCGGAACCGCCGTCGCAAGGCATCCTGGATGCCGGAAAAGCGCCCCAGATCATTCTGACCAAACGGCCGAACCTTACCCAACTCCATGGTAAAACTCTCGGCCTTCAACAGCGACGAGGAAAACGACGAAAACGTGGTGCCCGCCTTGTGCTGCAGCAGAAGCGTCTCCACCTCCGCCTCCAGCAGAAAATCACGCTGGTCGACCGGAACCGTCCGGCCCTCAACAAACGGATACAGTGCAAACCGCTCCCGGTGTGACGGCCGAATGGCCGTGTGCAGGTCGTAGTGATAGAGCGCCTGGGGATTGGCCATGGCAAACTGCCGGCAAGCCTCCTCAAGCTCCTGCGCCCGCGCAGCCTCGGCCAGCCCCTCATACTCGTTCCGACTATGCGCGCCATCGAACAGCCGATTGAGGTTCACTTCCAGAAAGCGCTTCCCTGCGACCATCGCGGGGGGATTACCCAGAATCAGCAAGACCGGGCAAGCCAGCTCCCATTCGCCCTCAATCAGTTCGGAAACCAGTCCGTTAAGAACCTCAATGGGCGCTGTTTCGTTCCCGTGAA
>NZ_DDOI01000067.1:37082-37328 GCF_002341575.1 Marinobacter sp. UBA2498
GAAACGATGATGGCCTCGGCATTCGGGTTGCTTCGGCCAGCCGGGGGAACAATGTCCAGAACACCCACGGCCTTGCGGCTGATTCGGGTACCGTCGGGGAGAAAGGTCTTGATTTCTGGGAGTGATGCGGCTGGGTTGTCCAGGGCGTGGGAAAGCCAGTCACAATTCGTTCCGAACAGATCTTGTTTTGCCGACATAGAAGCCCCGAACCAGGTTTGGGGGCGGGCAGGGTATTGCCTCCCGGGA
>NZ_DDOI01000067.1:37472-51912 GCF_002341575.1 Marinobacter sp. UBA2498
CACATGGATGTGCTCGTAGCGTTTCCCGGGAGGCAATACCCTGCCTGCCCGGGCACTGAAGTATGATGTTCCGCGGGCTCAGCCGTTCACCGGCCGCTGATGCTTCAGAAGATGAGTTTCGAGTTTGCGGAAAGCAAAAACCAGTATAAACGTGAGCGCCATATAGCAAAGTGCCACAAAGATAAACGCATCAAACGGCGCATAAAACCGGGAGTAAATATTACGGGCTGCTCCCGTCAGATCCACAATGGTTACTACACTCGCAATCGCACTGGCGTGCAGCATGAAGATCACCTCGTTGGAGTAGGCCTGCACCGCCCGCCGCGCTGCACTTGGCAGCACAATCCGCCGCATCCGCATAAACCAGTTCATGCCATAGGCTTTGGCTGCTTCAATTTCACCGTTGGGTGTAGATATGATCGCACCGCGGATAATCTCCGTGGTATAGGCCGCCGTGTTCAGTGTGAAAGCCAGCAGTGCCGGGTAGAAAGGCTCCCGGAAAATCTCCCACCAGAAGGTCTCCTGGATGCCCTCAATCTGGGCCAGCCCGTAATAGATGATGTAAAGCTGGATCAGCAATGGTGTGCCGCGGAACAGATAGGTGTAAAGCCACACCGGGCCGGAGACGAAGGGGTTGCGAACCGTCCGGAGGATGGCCAGCGGAACCGCCACCAGCAAACCGATAACCAGGGACAGAAACACCAGATGCACGGTGGTCACCATGCCATCCCAGTATTCCATGATGGTCATGGCGGTAAAGATTTCGTTCTGGTTCAGCCACTCGGCAATGAAATCAGGCATCCGTTAACCCCCCTGAACCACGCCGACATTGGCCCGTTTATCGAGCCACTTGATGAACAGCTCAGACCCCGCCGTAAGGGCCAGATAGACAAATGCCACCGGAATGAAAAAGTGGAACGGCATGCGCTCCGCCTTGGCGGCTTCCTCCGCCACACGAACCATGTCGGTCAGGCCAATGATCGAAACCAGGGCGGTGGTCTTCAGCAGAACCTGCCAGTTGTTGCCCAGACCGGGCAGGGCATGGCGCAGCATCTGCGGCAGCATGATTCTGCGGAAGGTATGAAAACGGGTAAAACCATAGGCCCGGGCAGCCTCAATCTGGCCGGTTTCAACAGCCAGGAACGCGCCCCGGAAAGTTTCGGTCATATAGGCGCCGAAAATCAGCCCGATCGTTACAACGCCGGAGATAAACGGGTCGAACTGAAAGAAAAAGTCGATCTCGTAAGTTTCCCAGATGTAATCCGAGAGCATATTCACTGCAACCTGGCCGCCATAGTAGAACAACAGCATCATGACCAGATCGGGCACGCCACGAATCAGAGTGGTGTAGGTGGTCGCGATACCTTTGGCAACCCGGCTTTGCGACAGTTTGGCAGACGCGCCAATCAGTCCCAGGGCAACCGAGAGAGCAAGAGACAGGAAGGCCAGTTCAATGGTGACTATTGCCCCATCCATCAGGGCCGGGCCATAGCCTTTCAGATCAAGCATGGGAAAGTCCGGTAAGCAGGGGCGGCCCCAACGGGCCACCCCTCGGCAGATTTACATCTTGATGTCGTAAGCGAAGTACTTCTGCATGATGGTGTCGTAGGTACCATCTTCCTTCAGGGTGCGAAGGGCAGCGTTCACTTCTTCGGCAAGCTCGGTATCGCGCTGGCGCATGGCAACACCCACGCCCTGACCCAGCTTGACCGGCTCACCGACTTCCTTGAAGCCTTCCTTGGTGAGGACGGTCTGCTCGCCAACCGGATAGTCTACGAACACAACGTCCAGACGCTGGCCTTCGAGGTCCAGAACCATGTCATCGGCGGTGGTGTAACGCTTGATGTTGACAATGCCACCCATGTTTTCGGTGACGTAGGTGTCCATGGTGGTGCCGCGCTGAACGCCGACGGTCTTGCCTTCCATCGCATCCATGTCGGTGACGTCGCTGTTGAAGCTCTCAGGGCCGAACCAGCCACCCGGGGTGTTGTAATACGGCTCGGAGAACAGAACCCGCTCTGCGCGCTCCGGCGTGATGGACATGGACGACATGATCAGATCGAATTTACGTGCCAGCAGGCCCGGGATCATGCCGTCCCATGCCTGGATCACGAATTCGCAGTTGGCGTTCATTTCTTCGCACATGGCTTCGGCCAGTTCCACTTCGAAACCGGTCAGTTCGCCATTTTCGTCTTTGTACTCAAACGGCTCGTAGGGCACGTCGAAGGCGATACGCAGATCCCGTTCCTGGGCCTGTGCGCCACCAGCAATCAGGGCGAGGGCGCAGCTTGCTGCAAAAATCATTTTTTTCATGTGTCACTTCTCCAGTGGTTTGCCTTTTGGGCTTTATTTTTGATGGAAGTTTTTGGTTCCAGCATTTTATTTTTCACCGGTTCAAGATAGCACCGAGTGTCAGAAGTTGGGAGTCAGGAACTGCTTCATGCGTTCCGAATCCGGGTGATCAAACACTTTTTCGGGGGTACCCTGTTCCTCGATCACGCCCTGATGCAAAAACAGGACCTGACTCGACACATCCCTTGCGAACGCCATTTCGTGGGTAACCACGATCATGGTGCGGCCTTCCTCGGCCAGGCTTTGCATAACCTTCAGTACTTCCCCCACCAGCTCAGGGTCCAGCGCCGACGTGGGTTCGTCAAACAGCATGACTTCCGGTTCCATGGCCAGGGCCCGGGCAATAGCCGCCCGCTGCTGCTGGCCACCGGACATCTGGGCCGGATAGTAATCCTTGCGTTCGTAGATGCCCACCTTGTTCAGGTAGGCCTCGGCACGCTCAATCGCTTCCTTCTTGGGCACCTTGAGCACGTGGATGGGCGCTTCAATGATGTTTTCGAGCACGGTCATGTGAGACCAGAGGTTGAAGCTCTGGAACACCATGGAAAGTTTTGCCCGGATCAGTTCAACCTGCTTGTTATCCGCAGGAATGCGTTCGCCTTTCCGGTTGGTGGTGAACCGTATCGGGTCGCCGTGCACGATAATGTCGCCGGATGTGGGCGTTTCCAGCAGGTTAATGCAACGCAGGAAGGTACTCTTTCCGGAGCCGGAGCTGCCGATCAGGGAAACCACGTCGCCTTTGCGGGTCTCCAGTGAAATACCCTTGAGTACTTCAAGCTTATCAAAGGTCTTGTGAATGTCCCTGCAGATCAAAGGCGCTTGGTCCGCCATGGGTGACTCCTGGGGCTGTAATTCAAAGGCGCATGTTTTACGGACTGTGGATACGGAAATCAATCCCTTAAAGAGAGCGTTTTACCGAATTTCACCGCCGTTCGCTGCATGACATTGTGGTCGAATGATTGTTCAATGCAAGCTTTTTGCCATGCTAGGCTTCTGCCCGCAAATGATCATTCGCTTTGTCCTGTTCAATGGGCAGCCTGATCAGTTTGCCTCCGTCTTTCTCCATGTCTCTCATGGCCTCACTGACAAACCGTACGTGGGCCATCGCCACCTTCTGGGCGTTGGCCGGCTTGCCAGCGATGACGGCCTCATACAGCTGCCGGTGCTGGCGGACGATTTTCTTCCGCATTTCTTCTCTCGGGTTCAGGTTGGCAACCGAGGCCTGAACGGTCAACAACATCATGTTTTTCAGGCTGTTGAGCACATGCACCAGTACCGGATTATGGGATGCCTCGACAATCGCAAGATGGAAACCATGGTCGAGACGGGCGTTACGAAGCGGGTCGGTATCCTCAAGCGCCCGGAACGCCTTCGTGATGCGATGCCGGTCGAGGCGGGTTGCCCGCAGGGCAGCGAGATAGGCGGCCTGGCCTTCCAGTTGTTCGCGTACTTCCAGAAGGTCGAAAAGTGTGCGGGGATGTCCCTCGAAAAGATGCATCAGCGGACTCTGTTCTCCCAGCTCGCTCGCGCCGGGCACCATGCTGGCCACAAACGACCCCTTGCCGTGGCGGGTCTCAATAACGCCGCGGCCCTGAAGCTCATGCAGGGCTTCCCGGATCACTGCGCGGGAAACACCCAGCCGGGTCGCCAGTTGGCGCTCGGACGGTATCTTCTGCTCCGGAGCCAGCCCGCCGTCGAGAATAAGGCGTTCCAGCCGATATGAGATTTCCTGGGAGATTGCCATTTGGGGGCCTGTTTATGCTCTCTGGTCTGACCAGTGAATGCTTCTGATTGTAGGTGTTTCCGTTCTCAGCTGATGTGCGTCCGAGCCCGTTAAATATGGCCGATTCAGAGTATTTCGTCCATTTTTAATACTTCAAAAACTGGTCAGACCAGTGCTCACCGAACTGGACTAAACCCGGATTGGCTACGAATATCATTCTAATGTCGGCCTGCGCCGGCGTTGCCATAGACGCTGATAAAAACAAAGCCAACGGAGACGTTTCGATGAATTCGAAGAATAACATCCGAAATAGCTGTGACACTGGCGAGACCCCACCTCGCAGAAGTTTCCTCAAGACAATCGCCATGGGCGCCACTCTGGCAGGCGCAATGCTCATGGGCGCAGGTCAGGTCCAAGCTGCTACCACGTGGAAAATCCAGTCGACCTGGGACGCGGGTACGGTGGGCTACACGCTCTTCGAGGAGTGGTGTAAGAGTATTGAGGCCAAGTCCGGCGGAGAGCTCAAGTTCCAGTGCTTCCCGGCCAAGGCGGTTGCTGCCGACAACAACGCGCTGTTTGACGCTGTTCGTAACGGCGTGCTGCAGGGTATGAACCCGTTCACCCTGTACTGGGCGGGCAAGATCCCTGCCTCTGTGTTCCTGTCTTCCTACCCAGCGGGTCCGGATCAGCCCCATCAGTGGGACACCATGTTCTACTCCATGGGTATGCTCGAGAAGACCCGGGAAATCTACAAGAAGTTCGGCCTGTTCTACGTTGGCCCGATCCAGCACGATGCCAACATCATCCATTCCAAGCAGCCGGTAAACAGTCTTGACGACCTGAAAGGTATGAAGATCCGCGTACCCGGAGGCATGGTTGCCGAGGTTTTCCAGCAGTTTGGCGTGTCCACGGTCAGTCTGCCGGGCTCGGATATTTTCCCGGCTCTCGAAAAAGGCACCATTGACGCGGCGGACTTTGTAGGTCCTGCGGTCAACTACGAGCTGGGCTTCTCCCAGGTTACTGACTACATCATCTTTGGACCTCCCGGCGTGATGTCTATCTACCAGCCGGTGGACCTGATGGATCTGACCGTCAGTCTGCGTGCCTGGAACTCTATCTCGCCTGAGCTTCAGCAGCTGGTTGAGGACGAGGTTCGGATCTACTCCCAGAAGCACTACCTGGCCATCCAGGCGCGCAACATCGAGGCGATGGAGAAGTTCAAGGCGGATGGCGACACGGTTACCCGCCTGAGCCAGGAAGATCTGGAAACCTGGCGTAAAGCTGCGATCCCCATCTGGTTCAACTGGGCCAACAAGAATGATGACGCGCGCGCCATCCTGGATATCCAGCTGAAGTACATGATGAACGACACGGTTGGCTACATAACCGAAGAAGACATCAAGGGCTTCTGAGTTCCAAAGCTCAAATAAAAAACGACACACGAGGAAGGCAGGGTTAGCCGACTAAGGATTAGCCCTCCCTTCCTCGCTCTTTGATCTGGGTGGTAACAACATGTCTGATCTGAGTTCCTTTGGCTTTGTTTTGCCGCACTGGTTCTACTGGGGCTGGCTTGCGGTAATGCCATTGCTCATGATGGCTTGGGATAAGTGGAGCAGTAAGCACGGCGGAGATGACGCCGAGCCCGAGAAAACGGTTTCCGAGCTGCAGTCTGAAGAAGATGATCCTCTTGCTCACTTTGAGTACGAGGGTAACTGGTTTACGAAAATCGTTGACTGGATGTGCGAGAAGTCAGGTCTTTTCGTTGCGTTCTGGACCATCAACGCCGTGCTTTTCTATTTCTTTGAAGTGGTGATGCGATACATCTTTAACATGCCAACGATCTGGGTGCATGAGGCCAGCTTCCTGATCTTCGGTATGCAGTACATCCTTGCCGGTGCCTTTGCGCTGTTGCACGGAGCGCACGTTCGGGTAGACGTCGTCTACAACTTCCTGCCGGTTCGCGGGCGCGTGGGCATGGATATTTTCACCTCCATGTTCTTCTTCATATTTGCAGCCGTTCTGGCCACCACATCCTGGACCTTCTTCCAGGACTCCCTGATGATGCAAGAGACCACTGTCGAGACCTGGGGTATCCAGTATTACCCCGTGAAAGGCGTGATGTTTGTGGGCGCAATCCTGTTGCTGCTCGCCGGCTTTTCGAAGCTGCTTAAAGACATCGTACTGTTCATCCGTCTCGGTCAGGAGCGCACATCATGAGTACAACAACTGCAGCGCCCAGCAGCGGCATGGCCGGAAAACTGGGTACATGGTTAATGATCATCGCCACCGTGGGTCTGGCGTTTGTCATCTGTGTTGAACTGATCAACATTCTCTTTTATGACCCATGGAGTGATGACAAATTCCTCTTCAAGCTCTCGGGTAGCTTGTCCGGCGTCGAAATCGGGCCGTTGACCTACCTGATGTTTGGATCTCTGGCTGTCGCCCTGATGATGGGGCTGCCGCTTGCTTTCGTGACCGGTGGTCTTGGTGTCATGTTCATCTACCTGGTGGGTGACGCCATGATGTTGAACATTGTCCCCGGCCGGATCTTCCCGTTGATGGCAAACCCCGACATTGCTGCGATCCCTCTGTTCATCTTCATGGCGTCGATGCTTGAACGCGCGGGCCTGATCGAAGAAATGTTCAGCGTGGTTTACAAGTGGATGGGCGGCATCAGTGGCGGCCTTGCTGCTGCAACCATTGTCGCCTCTACGATTCTGGCTGCGATGGTCGGTGTTATCGGTGCCGCCGTTGTCACCATGGGCATTATCGCACTGCCGGCCATGTTGAAACGTCATTACGACCACAAGATTGCCATCGGCTCCATCATGGCGGGTGGAACCCTGGGTATCCTCATTCCGCCTTCGATTCTGGCCATTCTGTATGCCGTTGTTGCACAGCAGTCTGTGGGCGAGCTTTATCTGGGCTCTCTGTTGCCCGGTCTGATGCTCTCCGGTCTGTACCTGACTTATGTTCTGGTGCGCAGCTGGCTGAATCCGAAGCTGGGCCCGCCCATTCCGGTGGAAGACCGGATCAGTCTGAAAGAAAAGCTCAAGCTTCTGGGCAACCTGATTGCACCCCTTGCACTGGTTGGTCTGGTTCTGGGCCTGCTTTTCGGTGGTATTGCCACGCCGGTTGAAGCGGCTGGTATCGGTTCGTTCGGTGCCATTATCGTTGCGATGATGCACAAGAAGTTCTCGATTGCCGGCCTTCGCGAAGCCTCCGTGACCACGGCCAAGGCGTCTGCCATGGTTCTGTGGATCATGTTCGGTGCATCGGTATTCGTCGGTTTCTACATCCTCCAGGGTGGTCAGCAGTTTGTCACCGACGCCATACTTGGAACCGGCATGTCGGCGTACGGGATCCTGCTCCTGCTGATGGTCTTGCTGGTGGTTCTGGGTATGTTCCTTGACTGGGTTGGTATCCTGCTGCTGGCAGTGCCCATCTTCATTCCGATTGTGAAGGCGCTGGAATTCCCTGGCTTGTTCGGCTTCCCGCCGGTAGCCGGTGACGACGTGGTGCTCTGGTTCGGTGTGTTGTACCTGGTGAACATGCAGATGTCTTTCCTGAGTCCGCCGTTTGGTTACGCACTGTTTTACATCCGCGGCGTTTGTCCTCCGGAAATCTCCATGGGTACCATCTTCAAGTCTTCCCTGGTGTTCCTGGCGATTCAGGCGTTCGGACTGTTCATGTGTGTCCTGATCCCCGGCATCGTAACCTGGCTGCCAGGGCTGGTTTACGGTTAATCAAATCAAGGAGTAAAGCTTTATGTTGACGATCAAACGACTGGACCTTGCCGAGGCGCGCATCCTCATTGAGGGCGCGGCTGAAAAGGCCCGTGAAATCGGTGTGCCCATGTGCATCGCTGTGGTGGACGAATCCGGCAATCTGGTGGCCTTCGAGCGCATGGACGGCGGCAAGATCACCAGTGTGACCATTGCCCAGGACAAGGCCTTCACGGCGGCTGCGGCCAAGAAAGCCACCCATGACTACAACAAGGTGAACGTGCCCGGCAGTCTCGCTTTCGGTATCCACACCGAAGTTGGCGGGCGCATCAGCTCTGTTGGCGGTGGTCTGCCGGTGATCGTCGACGGCGAAGTGGTGGGTGGTATCGGAATCAGTTCCGGTACCCCCCAGCAGGATATGGACTGTGCCCAGGCCGGTCTTGACCACTTTGAAACAAAACGCGGTTGATGACTGTCACACTGACGTAATTCGAACCCAGAGAGTGCTATGACTACCAAGCCGAAAGTCAGCAAAGCCGAGCTGGCGGAGCAGTTCCGGGCGTTTATCGACCCGGACTACGTCATCACCGATGACGAAACCATGAAGCCCTACGAATGCGACGGCATGTCGATGTATTGCGAAATGCCGTTGCTGGTGGTGCTGCCGGAAACCGTTGAACAGGTGCAGCGGGTGATGCGCATCTGTAACGAGAACGCGGTACCTGTGGTGGCCCGTGGAGCCGGAACGGGACTCAGTGCCGGTGCCATGCCCAACAAGGAGGGCGTGGTACTGTCGCTGGCCAAGTTCAATCGCATCGTGGAGATTGATCCGCTGGCCCGAACGGCAAGACTGCAGCCCGGGGTGCGAAACCTCGCCATCAGCGAAGAAGCGGCCCAGTACGGTCTGTATTACGGGCCAGATCCTTCCTCGCAGATCGCCTGCACCATTGGCGGTAACGTGGCCGAGAACTCGGGCGGCGTGCATTGCCTCAAGTACGGTCTGACCGTTCACAACATCCTGAGCGTGGAAATGGTCACCGCCGAGGGTGATGTCGTGACCGTGGGCAGTGATGGTCTGGACGGCTGTGGGATGGACCTGCTTGCGCTGATGACCGGCTCCGAGGGGCTGCTGGGTGTGGTGACGGAAGTCAAAGTGAAGCTGTTGCCGAAACCCGAAGTAGCCCAGGTTGTCATGGCCGGGTTTGATGACGTGCAGAAAGGTGGTGACGCCGTGGGCGGGATTATCTCCCACGGCATTATCCCTGGTGGCCTTGAAATGATGGATGGCCACGCCATCATCGCAGCGGATGACTTCGCCCAGGCCGGCTACCCGCGGGACGCCAAGGCGTTGTTGCTCTGTGAAGTGGACGGCACCGAGGAGGAAGTTCACGAACACATTGCCCAGGCCGAAGAAGTCTTCCGAAAGCTGGGTGCCACTTCGGTTCGGACCTCTCAGAGCGAGGAAGAGCGAGCCCTGCTGTGGAAAGGCCGTAAGTCTGCGTTCCCGGCCGTGGGCCGGATTTCACCGGACTACTACTGCATGGACGGTACCATTCCCCGTCGTGAGATCGCCTATGTTCTGACGGAAATGGAGAAGATGTCCGAGGAGTTTGGTCTGCGCGTCGCCAACGTGTTCCATGCCGGCGATGGCAACCTGCACCCGCTGATCCTGTTTGATGCGAATGTGCCCGGCGAATTCGAGCGCACGGAGGCCTTCGGTTCACGCATCCTGGAAATGTGTGTGGAGGTAGGTGGCTGCATTACCGGTGAACACGGCGTTGGCGTTGAAAAGATTCGCCAGATGGCAGTGCAGTTCAACGATGAGGAGCTCCAGCAGTTCCACGACGTAAAGGCCGCGTTTGATCCCGCCGGTATCCTGAACCCGGGCAAGGGCGTACCGGCCCTTCGGTTCTGCCAGGAATACCGCTCCCTTGAGCACAAACAACACACGCACGAACATACGGAAGCCGCCCATGGCTGATATTTCCCAACAGTTGAAGGAGCAGGTGCTCCAGGCCCGGGACAGCGGGCACAAACTCAATATTGTCGGCGGTGGCACCAAGGCCTTTATGGGCCGGGAAGCCGACACCGATGCCGGAACCCTCAACGTGGGCGAGCATACCGGTATCGTTGACTATCACCCGGTGGAGCTTGTTTTGACCGTCCGTGCCGGTACGCCGCTGAGCGAAATCGAGGCGACTCTGGCTGAAGAAGGTCAGTGCCTGCATTTTGAGCCACCCCATTTTGGTGCCGCCTCCACCATCGGCGGCACCCTGGCCTGTAACCTTTCCGGTCCGGGACGCCCCTGGGCCGGCTCGGTGCGTGACCAGGTGCTGGGTATCCGGCTGCTCAATGGCAAGGGCGAACATCTTCGCTTTGGTGGTCAGGTCATGAAAAACGTGGCCGGCTATGACGTATCACGTCTTCAGGCCGGTGCCCTGGGAACTCTGGGCGTAATCACTGAAATCAGCATGAAAGTGATGCCGAAACCGGCCGCTTCCCTGACCCTGGTTCAGGAAATGGGCATGGACGAGGTGGTTCACTATATGAACAGCCGGGCGGCCGAGCCCAAGCCCATCACCGCCGCCTGCTGGGTGGACGGCAAGGTTTACCTGCGCCTGGCCGGTGCGAAATCCGGTGTGGAAGCCACCGCTGAAAAGTGGTCCGGCGAAGTGATGGAAGAGGGCGACCACTTCTGGCGACAGGTGCAGGATATGCGTCACGAATTTTTTGCCGGTAACGACGTGCCTTTATGGCGCTTCTCCGTTGGTTCGACCGCTGCCACACCGAAACTGGAAGGTAACTGGTTTATCGACTGGGCCGGTTCCCAGCGCTGGTTCCGTGGCGCCGGTGAGCTGAAAGATCTGGAGCCTGCGGCCCGAGCTGCCGGTGGCCAGGTCAGCCTGTTCCGTGGTGGCGATCGCACCGGTGAGGTGATGCATCGCCAGCCGGAGGCCCTGAAGGGCATTCAGCGCCGCATCAAGAATGCCTTTGATCCGGACAATATCTTCAATCCCGGACGTTTATACAGCTGGTTGTAATTATGCAGACGAATCTGGTTCAACAATTTGCTAACACCAAGGAAGGCCAGGAAGCCGAGTCGATCCTGAGGGCCTGTGTGCATTGTGGCTTTTGCACCGCGACCTGCCCGACCTATCAGGAACTGAACGACGAGCGTGATGGTCCTCGTGGCCGGATCTACCTGATGAAGATGTTCCTGGAAGGGGCGGAAGTTACCGAGAAAACCCGCGAGCACCTGGACCGCTGCCTGACTTGCCGCAGCTGTGAGACCACCTGTCCGTCCGGTGTCCAGTATGGGCGTCTGGTGGACATCAGCCGCGGTCTGATGGAAAAGGAGATGCCCAGGGAGCCGAAAGACAAGTGGCTGCGCTGGGCCCTGGCGCGGGTGATTCCCAACCGCCAGTTGTTCGGTGTTCTGCTTCGTCTGGGGCAGGTTTTCCGCCCGGTATTACCGGAAAAACTGCGCACCAAGGTGCCGCCCAGAAAGCAGGCCAGCCCCTGGCCTGCAGCCAGTCACAGCCGTATTGTGCTGGCACTGGCCGGTTGCGTGCAGCCTTCGGCCACTCCGAATACCAATGCAGCCGCCGCCCGGGTTCTGGATCGGCTCGGCATTACCATGGTGGAAGCCCCGGAGGCTGGCTGCTGTGGTGCCGTGAATTATCACCTTTCCGAGCACGAGAAAGGCCTGGAAAGAATGCGCCAGAACATTGATGCCTGGTGGCCCGCTATCGAGGCGGGTGCTGAGGCAATCATCATGACGGCTTCCGGTTGCGGGGCGATGGTTCAGGATTACGGTCATCTGTTGAAGGACGATCCGGTCTATGCCGCCAAGGCCCAGAAGGTGAGCGAACTGTGCACCGATCTCGGCGCCTTTTTGCTGAAACAGGATCTGGAAAAGCTCAAGGTCCGGCAGGACCCGGGCAAGGTGGCATTCCATTGTCCCTGCACCCTGCAGCACGCAATGAAGCAGAACGGTGTGGTGGAGCAGGTGCTGACACGGGCGGGTGTTAACCTGGCTGCGACCAAGGACAAGCACCTTTGCTGTGGGTCTGCGGGCACCTATTCGGTGACCCAGCCGGAGATGAGCCAGAAGCTGCTTGGTAACAAACTGAAGGCTTTGACCGTCGACAATCCGGACCGCATCGTGACCGCCAATATCGGTTGCCAGATGCACCTGGAAACCAAGTCGCCGGTGCCGGTGCAGCACTGGATCGAGCTTCTCGACCAGTAAAACCGAAATCGGGGTCGGATGAGGTGTTCATCTGGCCCCTAGCCTATCTGCCCCCAAGCCCGGGGCTTTTTTCGCTATACTGCCCCACCAAATTACCGAACCACAGGGAGTGGAACCGTATGCCAAGGATGATGGCTGGTCTTGTTTTGTCTTTATTTCTCACTTCAGCAGTCAGTGCCGAGGTATACACCTGGATAGACAGCCGGGGCGTAGCGCATTTTTCCGATTACCCGCCGGGAGAAATTCCCCATAAGCAGCTTGACGTGCAGGCGCCTGTCACGGTGCCGATGTCCGAGAATCTCGGGCAAGGCAAACGCGTGTCAGGAATCCGCAAAGAGGTTGAAGGCCTGCTTGCCTCCGGTCGCCCGACGGGCTCCGGAGCAACGGCAAAAGAAAAGGCCGATGCCGAGCTGGAGAAGACCTGCGCAACCTATAGAAGCAAACTGGAGCGGATCCAGTCTAAACTGCGGGCGGGCTATAGCAACGACCGGGGGAACAGTCTCCGGCAGCAGCGCAGGACGCTCAGCCAAAAGCTGAGCCGCGAGTGCATCCTGCGCTGATTCAGGCTGATATCAGGCGCGCTTGAAGCTGGCCAGGGCGACAGCGGCGGTCACAAACAGGCCGCCAAATACGCGGTTCATCTGCCGCTGGCGCCGGGCTGTGGTCATAAACCGGAACAGCTGGCTTGCCAGCAGGGCGTAGCCGAGCATTACCAGGCAATCCACCAGAATCAGTGTGATGCCCATGGTGAGCAACTGCGGGCCATGGGGTGCGCCTGCTACCAGAAACTGTGGAAACAGGGCCACCAGAAAGACCGTGGCCTTGGGGTTGGTGAGGTTCACGAACACGGCATTCCAGAACCGCTTGTACCCGCTAACGGGCTGACGGTCATCGTCCATGGATTCCATCACAGGCTCTCGCCATTTAGAAATGCCCAGCCAGATCAGGTAGGCAACACCCAGCCATTTGATAACCGACAGGGCGATGTTGGAGGACGCGATGATGGCGCCGAGGCCGGCACCCACCAGCAGAATCTGGATGCCAAAACCAAGCTGCAGCCCCATGATTGCCGGCAGCGATCGGCGAACGCCGTAACGCATACCATTACTCATGGTATTGATCGCCCCTGCACCCGGGGACACACTGATCAGAACGGCTGCAACAAGGAAGGTCAGCCAGGCTGCAAGTGACATGATTTACGCTCCCGAAAAAGCCAACAGATACACGGTATAAGCCACGAAGGCAAGTAGCAGGGCGCTCCCTTCAAACCGGTTGACACGTCCGGGCCCGCGGAAGCCATAGCACATGGCAAACAGAACCAGGGTGAGGGCAGCCATTACCGGGAAGTCACGGGTGAGCACTTCTGGCGCCACCGGCATGGGGGCAATCAGTCCTGCAATCCCCACGACGGCAAGGGTGTTAAACAGGTTGGAACCCAGAATGTTGCCCAGGGCCAGATCATGCTCTCCTTTGCGGGCGGCAATGATGGATGAGGCAAGTTCCGGAAGTGATGTACCAACGGCCACGATGGTCAGGCCGATAACCAGATCGCTGATGCCAAAGGTGGTCGCCAGATCAACCGCACCCCACACCAGTATGCGGGAGCTGATAATCAACAGCAGCAGTCCGACCACCAGCCATAAAATGGCTTTGCGCACTGGCATTGCGTTCACTTCTTCGGTCATCTCTGTAGCGAGAGCATCGTCTGGTTGCCGAAGGCCCTGGTAGATGCTCCAGCCAATCAGTACAACGAAAGCCAGCATCAGACCGATGGCATCCATCCGGCTCAGATCTCCGTCCCACAGTTGCCAGCCGGCAAAGGCGGTGACCAGAATGAGAATGGGTAGCTCCTTTCGCATGACCTGGGAGTGAACGGCGATCGGCGCCAGCAGGGCTGTGATGCCCAGAATCAACGCAATATTGGTGATATTTGAGCCATAGGCGTTGCCCAGAGCCAGACCGGGGTTACCCTGCGAGGCCGCCAGTGCAGACACGGCCATCTCTGGCGCAGACGTGCCAAAACCCACCACAACCATACCGATAAGCAGCGGTGGCATTCCGAAATGGCTGGCGGTGGTGGCCGAGCCTTCCACAAATTTGTCCGCACTCCACACCAACAAAATCAGACCCGCGATGATCGCCCCAATGGCCATCAGCATTTCAATCACTCCTTGTCGTCAATTGCCGTCTCGGCAGCGCAAGGATTAATGGTGCCACAGGTTCCGGCAATAGGTACAAATGCGCTTCGACCATAAAACCGATCCCGCTGTAATTGATTTCAATCAACCCTCGTATGGCCGCAGCAATGTTAGTTTGGTTAAACATTGATCAGGAAAGGAGTTGATGACATGGCAAATGGAAATCAAAGCATCGTAGTCGCGTGTGACG
>NZ_DDOI01000067.1:51967-63289 GCF_002341575.1 Marinobacter sp. UBA2498
CGTAGTCGCGTGTGACGGTTCGGAGCATTCATCACACGCCGCCAAAATGGCAGCAAAGTTTGCCAAAGCGACGAGCCAGCCACTCAAACTGCTTGCCGTCTTCCCCGGTACCAAGCTCGAGAGACTGATCGTAAGTGGCATACCGCAGAGTGACATTGACGAACAAGCCAGCGAATACGGACGCAAGGCATTTGATGCCGCGAAGCAGGCGGTAAGCGGGATTGTTGAGCCGGCGGAAGAAGTCCTGCTAAAGGGTGATCCGGCCAAGGAAATCGTCGAGTACCTCGATGAACATCCCGGCTCCCATATGTTTCTGGGGCGCCGCGGCGACTCTACGTTGAGAAGCCTCACTCTTGGCAGTGTGAGCGAGAAGGTCGTCAGGCATGCCCATCGTCCGGTGACGGTGGTTAGTGAGTAACCGGCAAAACTTGGTAGACTCTCCAAAGCCCGCATGAAGCGGGCTTTTCCATTCCTGATCCTCAATGCCCTCCATGTTTTGCCACAATTCATGCGAAAAACAACCGAGATAGCTCTGTGCCAGAGACCTTATGCTGACCGGGTAAATTCAACGAAACGAGGTGGCTATGAAGACTGCAGAGTTGATTGAGAAGTGGCTTGATAAGTGCGACCTGGCGAGACTGGCCCAGGAGCGCTACAAAGAAGATCCGAGCCCCACCAATTACTCGGAACTGAAAAGGGCCATGTGTGAGCGACGGTTGATGGAAGAGCGCATTGATCCCAGGACTAGCAATGCCCAAAGAATCCCAGCATGAGTCGGCTTTCTAGGGCGTCAGAAACAACAAAACCCGCACAAGGCGGGTTCTGTCTGAATTCTTAATGGTGCCCGGAGGCGGCACCATTTTCATGTCTCATCTTGCTGCAAGAAGTCTCTAACTGTTTGATCTGTATTATTAAATCTTCCTGATCGCTCAAATTTCAGTATCGTCTTGTCCTATCAAATCGCGCTTAATTGCGCGGCTAATGATGGGACAGATGATGGGGCATTGAGCTTCGGGAGGTTAGAGAATGCCGAAAATTGCACAAGAGCTGGGGGCTCTTCAGGTTAAAAGGCTGACCCACGGGACAGTTAAAAAAGCGGGGAAGGGGAAAAAGGTCGGTGACCCAATCCCGGCGCTGCATGCGGTGGGTGGCGTGAAGGGACTGTGTTTGCATTGTCGACCACCAAAGGGGCCGGAGGCGATTGGCGCACGCTCCTGGATATTGAGGATAACGGTCGGCGACAAACGCACAGATTTGGGGTTGGGGTCTTACCCAGAAGTGCCGCTCGCAATGGCTCGGGAGAAAGCCAGGGAGCTCAGATATCGTGTTCAGTTTGAAGGCTACGATCCGATTGCGGGAAAAAGAGCAGCAAAATCAGCGTTGATAGCTGAAAGAGCGCAACAGAGAACATTCGGCGATGTTGCTCAACAATACTTCGAGAAAAAATGCCTTGAGTTTTCAGGGAAGAATCCAGAGAAACAGAGACGTAGGCTGGAGCAGCACCTTGAGGACTACTGCCTCCCGGAGCTCGGCAATATCTTGATGTCGGACCTTGAACCTCGGCATGTCGTCCAAGCGTTAAACCCGATCTGGATGGAGAAAACACCAACAGCCGAGAGGGTGCGAATTACAATTTATAACGTTTGCGAAATGGTTCGGCATGACGGGATACTCCGAAACGGGCTGAATCCGGCCCACTGGCGCGGCAATCTGGAAAATTTCCTCGCATCACCAGCTGCTATTCATGATGAGGAGCACCAACCAACAGTCGGCTACGAAGGCCTTCCTCGATTTTGGATGCGGCTCCAGGAGCGAGACGCTATTCCAGCTCGTGCATTGGAGTTTCAAATTCTCACTGTAGCCCGCCCGGGAGAAGTGCGATTTGCAGAGTGGTCAGAGATAGACTTTAAGGAGCGAGTTTGGACGGTTCCGGGATGGAAGCTCAAGGGCCGTCGTGACAAGAAAAAGGACCACAAGGTTCCTCTGACTGACCGGGCTATTGAGATTCTAAAAATGATGCCCCGGGACAACGGAGCATACATTTTCCCTGGATACCGGGGAAAAGAAACGATGAGCGAAAACGCTCTTAACCTGACGGTGAAAGAGATACACCAGGCTGACATTAAGGCTGGCGGAAACGGCTTTATCGATCCGGAAACCGGGAAAGTTGCGACAGCTCATGGGATGCGGGCCGCCTTCAAGGACTGGGCAACGGAAGTCGGTAACGTGGAGGACTATGTATCCGAGCTCGCGCTGTCTCATATCGACACCTCATCCACTCGCGCGGCATACAAGCGAGGGCAGCTGATTCCAAAACGTCGAAAGCTCATGAAGGCGTTCGAAAAATACCTGTCCTCTCTTTCCCGTTCCGAGAAGGCTAGCAAGAAATAAGCCAGAGGCAGACGCGCCTAATTTCAATAATCGGTTAATTAGGCGCGTCAACTACTTCGCTGATTTCATTAATGTATTTCTTGCAAGTTTATTTTTCTCGGAGAAACCTATGAAAATCAATCGTAATCAAGACATTAATGTTAACCCTATTCTGAACAGCATTTCCGGTCCAATCCTGGTCGAGACACCGGTTTTTGCCACTGTCGCTCAACAATACTATGAGATGAAGTGCAGCGCGTTTGCCGGACACCACCCTGAGAAACAGGCGTTGAGATTGCAGATGATTCTGGAAAAGTACTGTTTGCCTTCACTCGCTGATATTCCGATGACTAAACTCAAGACGGGTGATGTTTTGCGGGTACTGAAACCCATCTGGGAAGAGAAAACGGCGGTTGCTGAGCGGGTAAGGGTTACTATTTCAAAGATTTTTGAAATGGCGCAGACTCTTGGCATTTGCCAAGAAGTTTCTAATCCGGCTGGCTGGTCAAACAATTTGGAGTTCTTTCTGCCGCGGCCTTCAGCGACCTTCCAGCCAACGCACCCGCCTGCAATCAATTATCAAGACCTCCCCCGGTTTTTTCGTGTGTCGCGTAGTTTGGATTCAACCCAAGTGCGAGCGTTGGAGGTTATGGTGCTCACGGCCGCACGTCCGGACGAGGTCCGTACTGCTCTCTGGGATGAGTTTGATCTCAATAAAAAGTTGTGGATGATTCCTGCATCGAAAATAAGGTACCAGCGTAACGGATGGGATCACATGATACCTATCCCGGAGCGAGTGATTGAGATTCTGGAATCCCTGACACGGAGTGAGAGTGACGCTGTATTTCCCGGGCTCAGGGGGCGGAAATTCCTAGTGGAAAGCGCTCTCAACAATGCCATTAAGAGAGTGCACCAAGCGGATCTGGAAGATGGCGGGCCCGGATTTCTTGACCCGGAAACCGGGAGAGTTGTTACTGCTTCTGGAATGCGCCGTGCCTTCAAAGCGTTTGCTTTAGAGGAAGCAGGAGCTTCAGAGCACCTCGTAAAGCTCGCGCTGTCCCAGTTGGATAGGGCAACTGTTAACCGATCACCTATTTTGGTTCAGGCGGTTTCAAAGCGGCGGGTGCTCATGGAACAGTTCGCGAAGTACGTCTTGTCCCTTGAGAATAACAGCCGCGAATAAAATGTAGGCTTGGTACTCAGTGGCCGGTTGCTAGCTCAGGGCAATGGGCCACTGACCAATTCCCGGCACATCCTGGTTCCAGACCGGGGTTTCATCCAAGACCGCACTGATCGTCCGACATGAGAACTTTGAAGTTAATGCCTTAAGGCATTCGATCGCAAGAATACCGATTTTCCCGCCAATCGCGCTGCTTACCACTGTGACCTCGTTCGGTACATTTGTCGGTGTCCATAACGGACAGCCAATAAACCGAGTAGAGGACATTCCCATGAGTAAGAAAGTATCCGCAAAGCCGATGACCAAATCCGATGCAGCTCGCATCCAGAGCGCCACCGCCCAACAAAATGGTGGTCAGGTACCTGCAAACTCGTTTGGTGCCAGAGCTCAGCGGGCATCGGCTCGGAACGCTGGCAAGAAGTAACGGTGAGAAGCGGGCCTTGTGCCCGCTTCCTCATTAGGGGAGAGTTTAATGAAACGGATCAGCAGTAACAAAGACGTGAACAAACTTGTCCATAGACTTTGCCGGGAGGGGTGGGTGTATCAGTCAGGGAAGAAACATGGGAAAGCGGAGCTACCCGGCATCGGCAAGGTAATCATTCCTAAAAGTCCCAGCGACCGGAAGGCCCTTCTCAACCTCACCCGGGACATCCGGCATCTAGAACAGCAGAGGTGCTGGACCAATGCCTGAATACAAGTCTCCTTACCCAAATCATTTGGAAATTGTGCGGGCACTTTCCCGAGCTTTGGACCTCAAGTACGAAAGCAAATTCCTCGATGATCAGGTAGCCAATCCGGATTTCGATTTCCGGTTTGTCGGGCGGGCGGTGAAGCGGGGGCTGCACGAGCCTTTGGAGCACCATGTTGATGCGCAATTTGCGAACGACATAGTCCGGTGGCTTGAACGTTTCTTTGAACAGTACAGTGCGTTTGTAGCCAAACTAAGCCTTGAGGGGTTGTCGCGCGAGAAAGCGGAACAGTTATTGGCGGCCCACCTATTCAGTTTTTATGGAGCCTTCGCGCTCAAGGAGTTATGCAGACGGCTCCAGGGACCGGCTGCTGAAACGCTGTTGAATGACCGAAAGCAAGCGATTGCGATCACGGCCTCCTGGGCCTCAGTGAAGATTCGCCCATGGCCTGGCTACGTGTCGACTTGGAGCAAACAACAAGCCGATCAATTCCGAAGGTGGCAGTCAGGAATTGAGTTGCCGTCGCTATCGTCACTGAAGACTCTTTTCCGTTCGCCAGAGGCAAGGGGGGTGTTGGGGCAAGCTGATTCGATGCGGCTCTATACTCTATTTGTAATTGCTCGGGCTGTAGATTGGTTTCGACGTCAGACATTTGGGCATATTGCACTGACCCATGGTTTAGGCAGCCTCCGCACCGGCAAACACCATAAGCCCATCGGCTATGTGCTGGCGGAAGCGCATTCTGCTGAAACGGTGGATACTCAGCGTCTGCATGCAGATATCAACTTTCTGGCAGAGGGCCTGAATCCTTTTAGGCCTAAGCAACCAGCTGATCGCGAACTGCTTCGAAGTAGGCTGACCGATTTCAGCCAAAAAAGACAGGCTTTTGATCCTATAGCCACGACTGTTTTCTGGGAGTATTGGTTTGAAGCCCGGTTTCATATGCTGTCGGGCTCATTAGAGCTGGCGGCCAACGATTACAAAAAGGCCTTTGAACATGCCTATTTCCGGGCAGGACGGAACCAGGAAACTATTATTCTGGAAGCTCTGGTGGTAACGGCGATGCTGGACCGCCCAGACAAAACTTTTCTGAAGAGGCTTCGCAACGCCCAAGTATTGCTTGGTATGGAGTTACCACTGAAACCTGAGCAGCAGGACTTCAGGTCCAAATACGATGACCACGTGGAGCCGTGGTTCATTGATTTTTATCGGGGACATTTCAGGAAAAGGTTTCCAGAATCTGGGGCGTTTCCGGGAGCAAAGTATCCACGACGCGATCAGGCACTGGTCGGGCCGATTCTGGTTACAGATAAGTTGGGGCACAAGAAGCCAGACCTTCGGCATCCCGACAGGCGAATCACCACTGGAAACGGCCCGAGTAAAAAGTGGCCGCAATTGGTCTATTACACCTGGTTGGGAGATCTGGATGCGGTTTCCGCTTTGCTTCAAGCCGGAGCAGATCCTAATAAGCTCTCTCAATCTGACGAGTCGGCTCTACTGCTCTCCATACTGGCCCTTGATGTTACCGAGCTGAGCAATCAAGACTTTGATCTCGGACTTTTTAAGGCCATCAGCTCGGCAGAGCATAATCATCAAACGCTGAATTGCCGGACGCAGAAGAAGAGACTTGCCCCCTTGCATGCAGCGCTCAATACGAATCAGATTGCGGTGCTCGAAACACTGCTGGACATGGGATGTGAGCCAGACTTTCGAGCCGGGGTCGAAATGAGTACCCCCCTATACCATTGTCTGGAAAAAATCGGCTTGCTGACAGGCAAAGCGTCCCCGCTGAAGCAACTTCAGAATGCACCTAATGACCAAATGCTGTTGGATACAATTCGCCGTTATTCCGGGGGACGAGAGGGGCTGACGCTCGAACAGGTGCAGACAAAGCTCCGCCAGCAATACAACGATCCTCGATATCAGTCTCTTCTCGCTGCGGTTCGGGATTTGCTCGTCGGAGAGGTGAAAAATCGCCTTGATCTGGGCCAACTCCGGACAATGGCTCGAATGCTCGTTCAGAGAGGTGCCGACCCGAATGCTATACATAGTTACCCGATTCAAGGTTACACACCACTGATGCTTGCCGTTGAGAATGACGAAGACGATCTCGTTGATTTCATGGTTGAACACGGCAATGGGTCATTGGATATGACCTATCTGGATAACAGGACCGGCAGAGAAATCGGCTGCAGGCAGATTGCTTCTTATTTCCAAGCCACAAATGTGCTGAAGCGCTTTTTCAGCTCAACCGGGAAAATGTAATGGAAAACTTGGCCTATTTCGGTGTAATCACGAAATTCCGCTAATTTGACGAACCTGCTGGGGCTTCCATCTCGCTAATGTATCTGTACCGATAAACACTAAAGGAGTACAGATATGTACATGAGAGATGAAGATGTGGCGAAGCGGTTTGGGGTAGCCCGGTCTACCATTTGGCGTTGGGTTCAGCTGGGTTGCTTTCCGAAACCCTATCGGCTCGGCCCATCCACGACGCGCTGGCACGAAAAGGACATCGTCGCTTTTGAGGAGCAGGCTGCGGGACGCTGACGACTTGCCTCGTGCATAAGCGTTGGTTTGTAGCCCGGACCTGGCGAGTGAGGGATTTCAGATTCATCAGTCGCCAGGTCTCGTCTCAATCGATGCTCAGGATATTCAACCCCAGTTTTCATGCTTCCGATCTGCAACATTGTGTCGCTCAAGTCCAGGCGGTCGCTAGCCGTTTAGCTACTTCTGTCCAAAGAACGTTTTCAAGGTGGTACCTGAACCAAAGTACGTTTTTAAGAGCTCACCTGAACCATTCCAGAGCTCGCTGGAATCGGAAAGCTGGGTGAAACGGGCTTGCCGGACAGTACATGATACCCCCGTCGAAGACGGATATGCTCAGAGATGGTTCGTACTTCGAGTTTCCGTAGATTGTGGTTCGTGCTTTGACCTCCAACCATGCACTGATCCATATCCCTCTCAATAGAAAAGAGTCTGCACTCCATGGCGCCTTTGAGTTAATGCGCAAAAAGCTGAATTTGACGACTCACTGAAGGTATTGATTTCGATAATGTATCTGTACCACATCAATCAACGCAAAGAGGTTCAGATATGTATTACAACGTCCATGATATCGCCGAACGCTATGGCGTAGCCCGTCACACCATCTGGCGGTGGGTGAAAGACGACTTCCTTCCCCGGCCATACATGTTCGGCCCGGGCGCAGCCCGCTGGTCGGAGGAGGATCTGCGAGCATTTGATGCAGAATGCGCGACCGTGGCGCCAAAAAATGAGTGGACTCCAAGTAGCCCCCAAGTGGACTAACGCAAGCCGAATGAATAGCAGCTGATCGCCTGGTTGGCTGGAAAGTCCACTGGCGGTGCATTTGGAGGACACTGAAGCAGGAGTTGATTACCGTCTTAGGCTGTCCTTTCTGCATGTCTTTCTGCAAGATTCGCGAATTTTAGGAATGCAGAAAGAGCTATAGCTTTGTTTCTCAATATATTTTTGATTTCTGGCTTTGCTTTCTATTCTGCAGGCAGCTGCATGTGAAGTGGACCCCAAATTTTGGACAGGTGCCTAAGCTCTGATTCATCATCTCCACGAGGAGGAGAATCATGAGCAAGAAACGCAAGCAATACAGCGCATCATTCAAGTCCAAAGTTGCTCTGGCCGCCCTCAAGGGTGACCAGACCACATCCGAAATTGCCGCCCGTTTCCAGATTCACCCCACCATGGTCAGTACCTGGAAGCGCGAGCTGCTGGAGAACGCTCCCGACCTCTTCGAAGGCAAGAGGAAGGCCGGCAAGCAATCCGATGAGCCCAGCACAGACGAGCTTTACCGGGAGATCGGTCGACTGACGGTGGAACGCGATTTTTTGTCGCGCAAGCTCGATCAGTAAGCCGTCAACAGCGGTTGGCGATGATCGAGCGTGGTCATCCCCAAGTCAGTCTTTCGCGCCAGTGCGAGCTGCTCAAGCTGAGCCGCTCATCGGTGTACTACGTCCCTCGTGAGCAATGTCAGGAGGATCTGGATCTGATGTACCTGATTGATCAGCAGCACCTGAAAACGCCGTATTATGGCTCTCGCAAGATGCGGGTCCACTTGCAGCACCAGGGCTACCGCATCAACCGGAAGCGGGTGCAGCGGCTGATGCGCACCATGGGCATTCAGGCCGTGTACCCGCGACCAAGAACCAGTGTTCCGGGCGACGGGCACAAGGTGTACCCGTACCTGCTCAAGGGCTTGAAGATCGATCGTCCCAATCAGGTTTGGGCAACTGACATCAGCTACGTGCCGCTGGCGCGGGGCTTCATGTATCTGGTTGCCATCATCGACTGGTACAGCCGCAAGGTGCTGTCCTGGCGGATCTCCAACACCATGGACACAGACTTCTGCGTCGATGCCCTGGAGGAGGCTTTACAGCGCCATGGAACGCCGGAAATCTTCAACACCGATCAGGGCGTCCAGTTCACCAGCGAGGCCTTCACAAGCGTTCTCAAAGAGCATGGCATCCGGATCAGCATGGACGGCAAGGGCTGCTACCATGACAACATCTTCGTGGAACGGCTCTGGCGCAGCGTCAAACACGAGTGCGTCTACCTCACTGCCTTCGAGGATGGCCGACACTTGAAGCAGGCGCTCCACCGGTACTTCCGGCATTACAATCAGACCCGGTACCACCAAACCCTTGATTACCAAACACCCGATGAGGTGTACTACGGGCAACCCATATCTCTGGCAGCCTGAGCCAGGGAAACAACCGGATCATAGCTTAGGGACACCATCAGGTTGTCCAACTGATTGGGTCCACCTCAATGCCTTGGAGCATCAGTCGCTTTGAGCCAGCATGACATATTGACTGCTGGGCCCTTGGGAGTGAACTGCAAGGTTGGGGCTTCTTGAAATCAGGTAACCCAGCGATTGCTCGAAACCAAAGGGATATAAAACAGCCTGAGAAGAAATTGCTGAAACCGGCAGAGCCTTGCCGACATAGCGCACGAGAGCTTCAATCAGCCAAGCGACGGCATCTTCATTGCTCACGTTAGTTTGAGGCAGCCTCACCAGTCGCTTACCTTTATCAGTGTGTTCGATGGCCCCCCAGTCTGCTTGGGTTTGAATCACTCGGTAGGTGGTTCGTTGGGTGCCTTCCCGCTCCCCGTAAATTTCGCTCATGCGCCGACGTACTTCTGCAACGGCGCAGTCTCCTTGTAACGCAGAAAGCCTTCCAATTAACTCAGCGACCTTGCCAAAAAATGGGTAGGTGGTAATGGCCATGCCCCAGGTCAAAACAGCCGCTGACACGCTTGGGTCATCTTTGAAAATGCTGATGCCTCGCTCAGCGAAATCCGAGAATTCAGGGTACGGCTGAAGCCACAATCGCTTGAGAACGGTCAGCGATTTTCGGCGAGCCTCCTTGCCCATTCCTGCTTGGTCTAGAGACTCATCCATATCCTCCATTGTCCCCATTCCAGCACGCGCTCGCAGAGCTGCAGCCGCCCATTCCAGAGCGATGAATCGATCAAACCCAATTTTCGGTGCTGAGGTTTTCTGGTCGGTCAATGTACGTAACTCACTTTCACAAATGGGACGATAAGCTCTTCCAAAGACATGCCACCATGCACAACAACCTGGTCGCCTTCAGGTACAAAGGCGCCTCGTCCTTGGGCAAACAGCGGCAGGAAATCGGTTGGTAGCCCCGGCACGTTAATATGAACAGTATCTGGGTTGGCTTTCGCTGTTTCCGCCAGCGTGGTTTCGTTGCGATAGGTACGAACCCTTTCTCCTCGAAGGTCGGCCCCCACACCCTGGTTTATACGGCCGATACCTGTGGCTTCTGCGTTGCCATGATCTGCTGTCAGGTAAACCTGATACCCGTTATCCAGCAAGTATCGAAACAGTCGCGTCACGAACCCTGATTCGCACCAGTTAGCTATTTGGGTGGCGACACCCTGCTTTCCCAGAACCGCTCCGTGTATTATCTCATCAACGGTATCTACGACCAATCCGGCTACCTTTACCGATGGATTGGAGAGTTTATCCTCCAGCGCCGGCAAATCATCGTTGCGTTTGATGGATTTTTGGAAGTAAACATCGTTGGGCCTTGCACCCTGATCTTGCCAAAACCGTTTCCAGTAGATTGGCTCACGCGACGTTGACTCTACATCGTCCGGAAACTCTCTTGGTCGTAGCCCTGAAAATAATGCTTGTCGAGATACCGAGGTAAGTGTGGGTAGCCATGCGAAGCACGACAGCTCGTTGAACATCAACTTGTCACAGGCTTTGACAAGGCTCTCGCGGACCTGAACCCACTGATCCAATGCCAGTCCGTCAAAGACGACAAGCGCAATTTTTTCCTGGTTGAGGTTATGTTTCATCGCCAGGTATCTGGGTACGTGATGAAGCATTACTGGACCGCGAGCAATGGGGAGTGAGGGCAGGTCGGCGTAGTGTTTTGCTACCCATTGGGCTAGCTGGTCATCCACATCCTGAACAAAAGCTCGCATTTCTCGCCGAATACCTTCCGCTTGGTAGGCATCCACGCTATGAAATCTGGACAGAATCTCTCCAAACCGGCGAGAGAAGTGCAGCCAGTCACGATAGCTTGAGTCTGAACCAGGCATCTCGTCAGATAGAGTTTTAGCGCCATCCAGAACAAGATCCCGCATCGCTTTGGGATCTTGGATAACTCCAGCCTTCGCCCACTCAGGCAGCTCAGAGGGCACCCCGTTTACCTCCATTGGGTGGAGTGTCCCATCCAGGAACATGGAATCAACGATTACCCGAATATCGTGGTGGTCGAACGGAATGGATACTTGGGGAATGTGCAATGAAGGCTGACCGTCGCTGATTCGACTCCCAGTAATGCCTAGCTCATGCAGGTACCGGTACCAGGAGTCTTGAACCGTTCTCAGTGCGAAATCCTTTTGCCCCATGAGACTGGCGACGGGTATGCCGTTAAAGGAGCTGTTATCTCCAATAACCTGGCTTATGTACTCGGCCAAGACCTCTGGCAGGCAAATATCTCGGTAATGCAACCGCAGCGTTTCTCGCCAGAAATCCTCTTCTTGGGTGATAAAGTGAGGGCTGAGACGAAA